>DATNMZ010000293.1:0-2047 GCA_035602095.1 Thermoanaerobaculia bacterium | reverse complement strand
GTGCGGACGTTCTCGCGATCTCTTCCAGCGGCGAGTTGGCGATCTCTCTCAACCGTCACTACATCTTTGGTTTCGAAACGGTCGGGACGCTGGCGCGGGTGCCGCTGGCCGGCGGCGCGCCGCGCGAGGTCCTCGAAAACGTGGAGGACGCCGATTGGTCTCCCGACGGAACGAGCCTTGCGGTGGCGCGCCAAGTGGGAAACCGCAACCGTATCGAGTACCCGATCGGGAAAGTGCTATACGACGCGGCCGGCTGGGTCAGCGACATTCGCGTCTCTCCGGACGGGCGTCTCGTCGCCTTCATCGACCACCCGGGGCGCGGAGACAACGATGGCAACGTGAAAGTCGTCGACGCGAGCGGTAAGGTGCGGCTCAGCGGACCGTTCGCGATCCGCGGACTCGCCTGGTCGCCGCGAGGAGACGAAGTCTGGGCGAGCGGGCGCGGAATTTGGGCGACTTCGCTCTCGGGGAAGAGCCGACTCGTCTGGAACTCCCCCGGAGGATACATCCAGGACATCGCGCGCGACGGGCGCGTGCTCTGCTCCGTGAACTCCTCACGTCGCGAGATCGTGGGCTTTTCGGCGGGCGACAAGGGGGAGCGAGATCTGACCTGGCTCAATTGGTCGTTTCCCAAGGACATCGCCTCCGACGGCAAGACCGTTCTCTTCGAGGAACAGAACATCAAACCGATCGGCATCTACCTGCGCAAGCTCGACGGCTCTGCCGCCGTCCGCATCGGGGAAGGCGCAACGTGGGGTTTCTCGCCTGACGGACGGTGGGCGCTGACGATCCGGCAGGCGGAGAGCGGTCAGTTCACGCTTCTGCCGACCGGCGCGGGAGAGCCGAAGGTGCTCCCGAAGACCGCCATCAACTGTCAATCGGCGACATGGTTCCCGGACGGGCGGCGGATCCTCATCTCGGGCAACGAGCCTGGACGCGGTTCCCGGCTCTTCGTCCAAGACATCGCTGACGGCAGGCCCCGGGCCATCACCCCGGAGGGGGTCAGCTTTCTCTTCTCTCACGCCATTGCTCCGGACGGGAAATCGGTTGTAGCGACAGGGACGGACCGCCGAGTGGCCATCTACCCGATCGAGCCCGGCGAGCCTCGCGCCGTGCCGGGGATGGAGCCTGACGACATCCCGCTTCGGTGGAGAGCGGACGGAAGCTCGCTCTTCGTCTTCCGTCCTTCGGCGCCGCCCGGACGAGTCGACATCGTCGACGTGACCACAGGGCGCCGCACCCCCTGGAAGGAAATGCGTCCGCCCGACCCGTCCGGTGTCGAGCAGGTCGGCCCGATGGTGATCGCGCCCGACGAGATTTCCTACGTGTACTCCTACCGGCGCGGGCTCGACGCGCTCTACCTGGCGACAGGGTTGCGCTGAAAACCTTAGCCGAACTGCCCGACTGCGGCGCCGACCGCCCGAAGTAAGACGGGCTTCGGGCTCAGCGCACAGGCAGGCCTCGGTGAACTTGAACGCGTGTTCGTCGCGGCCGGCAGCGGTAATCCGATAACACTTCCGCCGGCTCCGGCCTTGGTCCCTACGAAATCCTCGCGCCGCTACTTGAAGGCTCAATGGTGCGCCCGCCGCGATTCGAACGCGGGACCTTTAGCTCCGGAGGCTAACGCTCTATCCGGACTGAGCTACGGGCGCAAAGAAAGACCGGCGATTCCTGGGGTGAGTGGAGGGATTCGAACCCTCGACATCCAGATCCACAGTCTGGCGCTCTAACCGGCTGAGCTACACCCACCGCGGGCGCGGCAGTCTACCAGAGGGGAGATGGGGGCGGATGCCTCGGCTGTCGGCTGTCGGCTCTCAGCTATCGGCTGTTTCGACTAGCCTTGAGGAGTGATTCGGTTGCTCCGGCTCGCCATCCTTTTTTCGCTCCTGGTCGTCTTCGCCTGTGAGCGGCTCGAGCCTCCTTCCGCGGGGGCGGCCCCGACAGCTTCCGCCGGAGGTCCGCCGGCGCTTTTCGACGTGCCGCGGACTCCGCGGCCGCGCGGCGGACGGACCCCCGTCCTCTGGATCGGGATGGACGGCCTCGACTT
>DATNMZ010000292.1:0-2663 GCA_035602095.1 Thermoanaerobaculia bacterium | reverse complement strand
AACCGGTAGAACGCGTTCGCCCACAGCCGGGGGTAGGAGGAACCCGTCCGCCACATCCGCTCCGGCGAATGCTCCTTGAAGAACAGCGGCAGCGCGACCCGCGTGTAGGCCCAGTGAATCGCGCGAGTCAGCGGGAACCCGACCGTGAAGGCTTCCAGGACCTCGAAATCGGAGAGGCCGGCGGAGAGCTCGGCCCACCGAAACCGGCGCACGTGCCCGGCGTACTTGTCGAGGATGGAGAACTGACCCGGGTCGTTGGGGGTTGTCACGACCAGAAGACCGCCGGGCTTGAGGACCCGGGCCATGTTGGCGACGACGTCGCGCCACGGCTCGACGTGCTCCAGGACCTCGGAGCAGACGACGGCGTCGTACAAGGCGTCGGGAAACTGCGGATCGATCTGCTTGAAATCCGCCACGAAAAAACGAACGTCCGCTCCGTGGGCGGCGGCGAGGTCCCTTGCCTGTTCCACGACCGGCCGCTCGACGTCGAGCGCGTCGACCGCGAAGCCCCGCCTCGCGAGCTCGACGGCGACACGGCCGGTGCCGCACCCGACGTCGAGCACCCGCCCCCGTGGCGCTCCGAGGAGTCGGACGATCTTGTCCGTGAGGTGGCGCAGGAGGGGATCTCCGCACTGCTGGCGCGCGATCGTCTCGTGCGGGAGCGCGTAGAGCTTCATCTTCACGGCTTTCTCGCCTTGACGCTCAGGATGACGGTCGTGCGCCCTTCGTCGGAGACCGGGTCGTTCCAGCGGTCGATCGCGTTGAAGAGACCGCGCGCCAGGTTCAACGGGTTCCACGGGGATCCGGTGTTCGTGTCGTACCGGAAGCGATCGGCCTCGGAGAGCAGGCCGGCCTGCACGAGCCGCATCCCGACCCCGTAAACGAGGTTGTGCGCGAAGGGAAAGCAGTAGTGGACGAACTGCCGGACGTCCTCGACTTCCAGGTCCGCTCGCTCGACGAGCCGCACGATCTCCTCTCGCGTGTAGAGCCGCTCGTGGTTCGTCCAGAGTCCGCCGAAGAAACCCGAGCGGATCGGCTTTGCGCCCACGCGCTCGCGAACCCAGTTCACGGGGTCCCAGAGCAGCGGATAGTCGTGGTTCGGGACGGTGATCGCCACGCGGCCCCCCGGCTTCAAGACGCGGCACACCTCGGCGAGCCCGCCCGCGTCGTCGGGCAGGTGCTCGAGGACCTCGGAGAGCACGATCTTGTCGAAAGCGGCGTCCGGGTATGGCAGAGCCAGGATGTCGGCGGCGGAGAGCCCCGCGCGTCCGGCGATCTCGCGTTGCGCGGCGGCGAGGCGCGGGACGTCGGAGTCGCAGCCGTAGAGCGGAGACGGGTAGAGCTCTCCCAGGATCTTGACGAACCAGCCGAGGCCGCAGCCGCAGTCCAGGACCCGGTCGCCCGGCTCGATCGCGAGGTAGTCGATCACGGTCCACACCCGGCGCTTCGCGGCCATGTCGGCCTCGTTGCGGAGCATGCGGTCGAGCGATCGGGTGGTTTCGCCGGAATTCACGCCGCCGCGGCCCTCGGAATGGCGAGGCGGCTCAAGAGCTCTTCGTATTCCGCCACGCTCTTCTCCGCGTCGAAGACGGCCCGCACTTCCGACGGAGGCCGCACCCAGGCGTCGCGGTTTCGAAGAACCTCGACGATTCCGCGCGCGAGGGCGACCGGATCCCGGGGCGCGACGCGCACCCCCATGCCGGTGACCTCGACGACTTCGCGGGCGCCGGGAATGTCCGCGGACACGAGAGGCGTCCCGCAGAGGATCGCCTCGATCTGCGTGCTCGGAAAACAGTCGGTGCGGCTCGGGAGGGCGAAGAGATCGCACATCCCGTAGAAATCGGCGAGCTTCTGCGGCTCGGTCAGGAGTCCGAGCATCGTCACCCGGTCGCGCACGGGCTCGAGCAGCGGCTCGCACCGCGACCGGAAGTCCTCGTAATCGGGTTTTGCGCCCGCGTAGAGAAACTGCGCATCGGGAATCTCCCGCAAGACGTGCGGAATCGCCTCGAGCAGGATGTCGAAGCCTTTTTCCTCCACCCATCGCCCGGCGAACCCGACGAGGGGACGTCCCGTGAGCGCGAGCTCCGTCTTCCACCGGGAGATCGCGATCGGGTCCGGAGCGGGGAGCGCCGCGGGAGGGTAGATGCAGTCGAGTTTTTCGGAGAACGGCGAGAGGAACGTCGAGTGCCGAGCATAGTCGCAGCTGTGGACGGTGATTCGCGAAGCCATGGCCAGCGCGCGAACCATCAGCGCCGTGACGATCCGCTCGACGACCCGGTTGAAGGTTCCCGCCGGCATGACGAGATCCCCGTGGTGCGTGAATACGACGGGGCGGGCGAGCAGCTTTCCATAGAGAGCGATCAGGGGGGCCTCCAGGATCGGAGAGTGCAGCTGCACGACGTCGCAGCGGCGGATTTCGCTCCAGAGCCGGGCGGGCAGCGAGGGCATCAAGACACCGCGCGAGAGGCGCGCCGCCACGGGGAGACGGAGCACGCGGACTCCCGCGATCATTTCCTCGGCCGGCAACCCCGGGACGTGGCGGGAGGTCAGGACCGTGACCGCATGCCCCCGCCTCGCGAGGCCTTCCGCCAGTCGTTTGGCGTACGCCGTCAGACCGGTCCAGTGCGGGTGGTAGTACGTCAGCACCATCAGCACCTTCATCG
>DATNMZ010000291.1:0-2006 GCA_035602095.1 Thermoanaerobaculia bacterium | reverse complement strand
TCCGCCCGGCGGCGACGGCGTTGCTCAAGCCGATCGTGGCGACGGCGAGCGTCCGGATGCCCGCGCCGTCTTCTTCGCCGATCGTCGCGTGCTCGGTCCGCGCTCCGGTGAGAAGGCCGACAAAAGGCTCCGGCACGTCCGCGACGCGCGCGTAGGCCGCCAGCATCGCGGACGGGTCCACGCACGGGTCGTCCTTGTCGACGTGGAGGTTGACGACGGCGCGCGCCGACGCGAACCCGCCCCCGTGCACGGCCGAGGAGAGCACGCGGAGCGGTTGGGCGGCCACGACGACGACCGCCTCCCTCCCGATCCACACCGCGAGCCCCTCGATCATGGTGTCACCGGCGTCAGAACCCGGCCCGGAGGCCGATCAGGAAGTTCGCGCCGAGCGCCGGGAAGCCGTGCACCTCGGCGTACTTCTCGTTGAGGATGTTCTGCGCGCGCGCGACCAGCTCGAGGCGCTGGAGCCAGCCGAGCTGGTTGACGATGCGGTACGTCCCGCCGGCGTCCACCCGCGTATGGCCGCTGTTGTAGATGTCGCCGTAGCTGTCGAACTGGCGGCTGATGACGTAGACCTGGGTGAAGAGCGAGAGGCGCGAGAAGGGCTCCCAGGTCAAGCCGGCGCTGCCGGCATTGCGCGGGATGCGCGCGAGCGGCCGGTTCGTGGAGAGGTTGTCCGTGTCGGTGTACGTGTAGCTGAACGAGGCCGTCAGCCTGGGCAGGATGTCCACCTCGCCGTTCGCCTCGACACCCTTGGACCGCGCCTTTCCGGCGTTGACGGGACCGCCGAAGGGCGCCGTCGGCAGCGGCACGCAGCAGATGATGGCGTCGGAGAAGTGGGTGGCGAAGTAGCTGACCTTGAGCCGGATCCGGTTCTGCCAGAGGTTCTGGTCGACGCCCACGTCCCAGGTCTGGCTGCGCTCGGGCAGCAGGTTCGGGTTGCCGAAATCCGGGAAGAAGAGATCGTTGAACGTCGGAGCGCGGAAGCCAGACCCGGCGCTCCCGCGCAGCCGCGTGCCGGTCTCCTTGATGTTAAAGAGGACCGACCCCTGCGCCGTGGTGGCCTGGCCGAACACGCTGTCGTCCTCGATGCGGAAGCCGCCTGTGATGAAGAGCCGGTCGAAGAAGCGCAGCTGCTCCTCGAAGAGCACCGAGGGCACGTGGCGCGCCGTGCGGAACACGCCCTTGTTGTCGCCCTCCTCGTGGCGGTAGCCGAACCCGACCGTGGTCGTGCTCCACTTCCCAAGGAAGAACGAGTTGTTCCACTCGGCTTCCCGGCGCTCGACGTCGACCTGGGACCGGAAGGGAAAGTCGAAGTCGAAGCCGGGGTCGACCGGGTCCTGGAAGCCCTGGTTGTTCGTGTAGCGCGAGATGCGCGCGCGGCTCTCCCACCATTCGACCGGGTGCGTCTTGCCCTCGAGGCTCATCACGGTGGTCTCGGTCTGCTGCTTCGCGTTGGGGTTGATGATGGGCACCGTGGGCTGGGGAGGCGGGAAGATGCTCTTGACCGGCACCCCCGTGTCGGTCTTGTTGTAGCGATAGACGAACGAGAGCGAGCTCTCGAAGGGCAGCGAGGCGCCGACCCGGCCGCTGATCGCGTTGATGTTCGAGTTGTCGTTCTGGAACTGCCCGTTGCTCTCGAGGTGCGAGCCCGACAGCGCGAAGTCGAAGATCTTGTACGCGCCGCTGAGGGAGATCCTGTTGCGCAAGGTATCGTAGTTGCCGCCCATGTTCTCGATCGTGGCGCTGAAGGGCCCCGTGCCCTTCTTGGTGATGATGTTGACCACGCCGCCGATGGCGTCGGCGCCGTAGAGCGTGGACTGCCCGCCGCGGATGACCTCGATGCGCTCGATCAGGTCCGGCGAGATGTCGGACAGGTCCACCTGGCCGAGGGTCGGGCTCTTCACCCGCAGGCCGTCCACCAGCACCTGCACCTGGTTGGCGTTGGCCCCGCGGATGGTGATGCTCGATGTCTTGCCGTAAGAGCCCGAGCGACGGATCTCGAC
>DATNMZ010000290.1:0-13264 GCA_035602095.1 Thermoanaerobaculia bacterium | reverse complement strand
GCTGTCGCGGGTGGAGAGGGGAAAGCCCTCCCGATTCCCGGTCGCATAGAATCCGAACCTAAATGCACGGCAACGGCGTAAGTTCATGAGTGAAGGGCAGGAGAAAACCGACCTCGACCTCGTGCGAGGCATCAAGGCTGGAGATTCGCAGGCCTTCGAGGAGATGGTCCAGCGCTACCACGGCCGGGTCTACTCCCTCTCCTACGGGGTTCTCCGCAACGCCGAGGACGCGGAAGAAGCGACCCAGGACGCCTTTCTCACCCTCTACCGAAAGATCGGCACCTTCGACGAGAGCAAGAAGTTCTTCTCCTGGTTCTACCGCGTCGCGCTCAACACGGCCTACAGCCGCGCCCGCCGCCGTCCGTCTCTCCCGACCGTCGCGATCGAGGACTACCTCCCTCGATTCCAGTCGGACGGGCATCTGGCCGCGGAGTTCCCCGATGGGGGGATCCCCGTGGACGATGAGGCGTCCCTTCGCGAGCTTGCTTCCCGCGCGGAGGGCTTCATATCGGAGCTTCCTCCCGCATATCGGGATGTGATCTGGATGAACGACGTCGAGCAGATGTCAGCCACCGAGATCGCCGACGTCCTGGAGATTTCCATCCCCGCCTTCAAGTCACGCCTCCACCGCGCCCGGCTGTACGTCCGACAGCGCCTTTCCGAGATCACCGGGCCGCCCGCCCGGGTCGCGGCTGAGGCCGCGCGGTGAGAAGCCGTGGCAGAGGCCGCCGCCCGATGAGAGGTCGCGGCAGAGGCCGCGCGACGAGAAATCGCGGCAGAGGCCGCCGCGCGATGATCGTTCCGCCGGAGGCCCTCCGATGAGCGACGACGCCGAGAACCCCTGCGGCCCTACCCCAGGCACTGGCAAGCATGACGCGCTCACCTGCCAGAGGCTGATCCTCGAGTGCCTTCTCGACTATGAATCGGGCGCAATGGCCGAGGACGAACGGCGGCAGCTCGACCGGCACCTCGCAGCCTGCCCTCCCTGCGGCCAGTTCTTGACGAGCTACCGCGCGACCGGCAAGACCCTGCAGATGCTCAAACCCTCCGATGTGCCTCCGGCTCTCGCGTCGGCGGTCGTCGCCTTCGTACGCTCCCGTTCCCGGAAGCCATGACGCGTCCGTTCCTCCGGTGGGGCGCCGCGGCCCTCACGGCGTTCGGCGTTTTCTCGATTGCGTTCAGCCTCCTCGCCGAGCGGAGCCTGTGGCCGCAGCTGCCACCGGGAGCGCTCCACGACACGGACCTCGTCGCGGGGTTCGTCGCGGCCGTCGGGCTCGTCGTCCTCCTGGCCGCGCGCCGAGGGGAAATTCCACGGGGCGACCGCGGAGTCGCCGGATCCGCCGATTCTCCGGTTCGAGAAGAGCCTCCGGATCGAGGGGTTGGCGCCGGCGGCGACTCGCTGGGTTAAGATGCCTCGTCCGGCGGCAGAAGATGGGTTCGGGCCCTGTGCGACGGAAGTCTCCGAACCTCGTCAGGTCCGGAAGGAAGCAGCGATCAGGAGGCGCCACCGGGCGCCGCAGGTCAACCTGAATCCATCTTCGGCCGCCGGACCCTTATGACCGACCACGTCTCGCTTCCTCGAAAATGGCGTCCCAAGTTCTTCTCCGACCTGATCGGCCAGGAGGCGGTGGCGCGGACCCTGTCGAATGCGATCGAGCAGGGTCGGGTCGCGCCGGCCTACCTCCTGACGGGGCCGCGCGGCGTCGGCAAGACGTCCACCGCCCGCCTGCTCGCCCGCGCCTTGAATTGCGACAAGGGGCCGACCGTTTCCCCTTGCGGCGAGTGCGCCTCCTGCCGCGAAATCCTTTCCCGGGGCGAGTCTCTCGACGTTCACGAAATCGACGGCGCTTCCAACCGGAAGATCGAGAACGCGCGCGAGCTCATCGAGACGGTCCGATACGCCCCGCAGCGCGACCGCTACCGCATCGCGATCATCGACGAAGTCCACATGCTGACGACGGAGGCGTTCAACGCGCTCTTGAAGACCCTGGAAGAGCCGCCGGAGTACGCGCGGTTCATCCTGGCCTCGACGGAGCTCCACAAGATCCCGGCGACCATCGTCTCGCGCTGCCAGCGCTTCGGTTTCCGTGCGCTCACGACGGTCGAGATCCGTGAGCAGCTTTCGAAGGTCGCGGCCCAGGAGAAGATCCCGATAGCGCCCGGCGCCCTGGCGCTCCTCGCCTCCGCCGCGGAGGGAAGCCTGCGGGACGGGCTGTCGCTGCTGGACCAGGCGGCGTCGCTCTCGGGCGGCGGGGCGACGATCGGGGATGCGGACGTGCGCGCGATTCTCGCCCTCGTGGATCGCGAGCAGCTCGAGAGCGTGTACTCGTCGGTGGCCACGGGCGACCGGGCCGCGGCGATCGCGACCCTTTCGAGGCTTCTCGAAGGCGGAGAAGATCCGCGGCACCTTTTCAAGGAGCTGTTGGATCTCATAAAGACCCTCCTCCTCCTGGCGGCGGGGGCCACGTCCGACCCCGCGCCCGCCGCGGCCGAGTCCGCGCGGCTGAAAACACTCTCGCGGGCGATGCCATACGAAAACCTTCTTCGCGCGATGTCGCTCGCCATCGAGGCCGACGCGCTCTCGCGCCGGACCGACGACGCCGGTCTCGTTCTGCAGATGCTCGTCCTCCGGCTGGCCGAGTTGCCGCGGTTGAAGAAGATCGAAGACTTTCTCGCGGGAGGCGGGTCCGCGCTCGCGGCGGCCGCTCCATCCGCCGGGCCTTCCTCTTCCTCCGCGCCTCCGCGGCCCGCCTCGTCAGGGTCGGGTCCGCGGATCCTCTCCATCGTCCCGGTCGAGGCGGAGCGCGAGCCCGCGCCCGAGCGGTCCGCAGACGACGCGGTTGCTCTGAAGCGTTTCCACGACATCCTGGACTCCCGACGCCGGATCAGTTCGGCGCAGGCGAGCCTCGCGGAATCCATCACCGTTTCGGGAGGCGATCTCATCCTCCGGTTCGGCATCGACAAGGCGGCGGCCAAGGAGGCGCTCGAAGAGGCGGCGACGCGAAAAATGTTGGCCGAAGTCGCCCGGGAAGCGTTCGGACGCCCCCTCCGAGTCGTGCTGAAGACGGGACCTCCCTCCGACGGAGACCTCGGTCAGGCGGCCCGCGAAGTTCCTCGCGAAGCGCTCTCCCGCGAGCGCGCCAGCAACCGCGCCGAGACCGATCCCGTCGTGCGCTCGGCAATGGAGCTCTTCCGAGCCGAGCTCACCGAGGTGACGGAAGAGGAGGAGCGACCGTGAACATTCAAAAGATGATGCAGCAGGCCCAGGCGATGCAGGCAAAGCTGCAGGGAGAGCTCGACGCGCTGAAGGTCGAGGCCGGGGCAGGGGGCGGGATGGTCCGGGTGACGATGTCGGGAACCAAGGAAGTCCTGGCCGTGGCCATCGACCCCGCCTGCGTCGACCCGCGGGAGGTCGAGACGCTGCAGGACCTCGTGCTCGCCGCGCTCCGGGAGGCCGCCCGTATGGTCGACGAGGCTGTACAGAAGAAAACCTCCTCGATGCTCGGGGGGATGATGGGGGCAAGGTGAGGGGAGGGACCGGAGCCGTGAGACGTGAGGCGTTAGACGTTAAGCGGACCGGGTCTCGGCGCCTCACGCCTCACGCTTCACGCCTCACGTCTTCGTAATGTCCGGCGTCCCGCGCGCTTTCGAACGTCTCGCTTCCGAGCTGCAGCGGCTCCCCGGTATCGGCAGCAAGAGCGCGTCGCGTCTCGCCTACTATCTGCTGCGCTCCGCTCCGGAGGAGGCCGACCGGCTGGCGCGCACGATTTCCGAGGCGCGGGCGGCCGTGCGGCGGTGCTCCATCTGCAACACGCTCACCGAGACGGACCCGTGCGAGGTCTGTTCGGATCCCGCCCGGGACGCGACGCTCCTGTGCGTGGTCGAGGAGCCGGGCAACGTCGCGGCCATCGAAAAAACGCGCGAATTTCGGGGGCGATACCACGTCCTCTGGGGCGCCCTGTCACCTCTGAAAGGGATCGGCCCGGACGAAATCGATGCCGCGGGGCTCGTCCGGCGCGTCGGGCCCGGCGTCCGCGAGGTGATCCTCGCGACCAACCCGAACGTCGAAGGGGAGGCCACGGCGCTCTACATCGCCCGCCGGCTGAAGGGAAGCGGTGTCCGCGTCACCCGCATCGCTTTCGGCCTTCCCGTCGGGGGCGACATCGAGTATGCGGACGAAGTTACGATGGCCCGTTCGCTCGAGAACCGGCGGGAGGTCGAGTAGCTGTCCGCTCCCCCGCTCGTCTCGGCGTATTCGCGAGAGCCCGCTGCCCGGAGGAGGCCGGGTGTAGAATTGAGGGCCCCCCAGGAGAAAGACTTAAATCGATGAGCACAACGGACTTCGTCCTATACGAGGAGGAATTTCAGAAGATCAAAGAGGCGCTCGGGCGTCTCCGGCTGGACGCCAACGCCAACGTCGTCTTCCTCGTCGACAAGAACGGTCAGCAGATCGCCGCGATGGGCGACCTGACGTCGCTCGACACCACCTCGCTCGCGTCCCTGACGGCTGGAAACGTGGCGGCCACGGACGGGCTCGCCCGTCTCATCGGCGAGAAGGAGTTTTCCATCCTCTTCCACGAAGGAGAGAAGGACAACATCCACATCTCGATCGTCGCGCAACGCGTCATCCTCGTCGTCATCTTCGACGAGCGTTCCTCGCTCGGACTGGTCCGCCTCCGGGTCCGCCGCGCGACTGCCGAGCTCGACCGGATCTTCGAAGAGATCAAGGAAAAGGCGGAACGCGAGAAAGCGAGCGTCCGCGTGGAGTTCGAGTCTCCCTTTTCCGAAATTACGGACGACGACATCGACCGGCTTTTCTCGGAGTGATGCCGGCCTCCACTCGAATCGCTTCCTTCTGACATGACTTTCATCAATTACGCTGCTCGGGAAATCAACTGCAAGATCGTCTACTACGGTCCTGGCCTCTGCGGCAAGACGACGAACCTTCAGTTCATCTACGACAGGACCAATCCCTCCGCCAAGGGCAAGCTGATCTCGCTCGCGACGGAGACAGACCGGACGCTCTTCTTCGACTTCCTACCGCTCGACCTGGGAACGGTCAAGGGATTCAAGACGAGGTTCCACCTCTACACGGTCCCGGGCCAGGTCTTCTACGACGCGTCCCGGAAACTGATCTTGAAGGGGGTGGACGGCGTCGTCTTCGTGGCGGACTCGCAGGACGCGCGGATGGAGGCGAACGCCGAGTCCATCCGCAACCTGGACAAGAACCTGAAGGATCAGGGCTATGACATCGCCGCCGTCCCCTATGTGCTCCAGTTCAACAAGCGCGATCTGCCGACCGCCGTGGCGAGCGACGAGATGTATCGCCAGTTGAACATCAAGGGGGAGCCGACCTTTGAAGCGACGGCCACCACCGGAATCGGCGTCTTCGACACGTTGAAGGCGGTGGCCCGGCAGGTGCTGATGGAGCTGAAGAAGAAGTAACGAAGCGCGAGTCTCGGAGTACTTCCCTCGTTTCCCGTTTCCCCTAGGAATCCCGGAAGTTCCCGAGGGCCGCCTCGAAGCAGGTGCGCTCGTCCGTGCAGTCCTCCGGAAGGACGAGGCCGCCGTCCGGTCCGTCGGAGCGCATCGTCTTCAGGCACCAGTACTGCGCGGTGGAGGAAGATCGGGAGACGTCGCGCTCGGCGTGGGAGTCCGGGACGTACCAGCTCTTCGTGCGCAGGTGCCGGCAGAGAAACGGGTCGGGCTCCCGAGCGCCGTCGCGAATCGGTTTCGCGAACCGGCGCATCGGCGCCAGCGGATCGTCCCCCTTTTCCCGGTTCAGGCGAGAGCCTCTCGGAGCGCGCGCTCCACCATCACCCGCGCGAGCCGAACCTTGTAGGCGTTCTGGCCGAGCGGGGTCGCCCCGGCGACGGCGGCTTCGGCCGCCCTCGCGACCAGCTCGGGAGAGGGCCGCGCGCCGGCGAGCACCTTCTCCGCCTCTCTCGACCTGTGCGGCGTGGGCGCGACGGACCCCAGCACGACTCGCGCGTCGCGGATCGTCCCGCCGGCGACGGTCACCGCCACGCAGGCCTCGACGAGAGGCCAGTCGAACGTCTCTTTCTCTTTCAGCTTCTTGTAGACCGAGCGCGAGCCCGGCGCCGGCGCGGGAAGGACGATCGCCTCGATGATCTCGCCGGGGCCGAGCTGGTTTTCGCGCCGGGGGTCTTCGCGCGGCGCGACGAAGAAATCCTCGATGGCGATCGAGCGCTTCCCCTTCGGCGACAAGGTTTCGATCCGGGCGCCGTAGGCGACGAGCGCCGTCGCCGTGGCGGAGGGGTGGACGCAGCAGCAGATTTCGGTGTCGAAGATGGCGTGAAAGCGGTTCTCGCCTTCGAGGGCGAAGCACTCGGCGCCCGCCTTCTTGCGGCAGTCGAACTCCGCCTGCCGGTAATACCAGCAGCGGGGTCGCTGGGCGAGGTTGCCGCCCAGGGTCGCCATGTTGCGGATCTGCGGCGTCGCCGCCCCGCCGGCTGCGTCCGCCAGAGCGGGATAGACGCGACGCAGCTCCGCGTGGCCGTCGAGCTTCGACAGCGTGGCGAGCGCTCCGATCCGGCCGGGCGGGCCGACGGCGATCCCGTCGTGGCCGGGCACGTGCGCGATCGAGACGACGCGGTCCGGCGCGTCGAGTCCTTCCTTCATGCGGTCGAGAAGGTCCACCCCGCCGGCCTTGACGAGGCTCCCGGGCCGCGCCGATTCGCGCGCGGCCTCCGGAAGCGACCGCACGGGCAGCAGCGTGAAAGGCTTCATGCGAGGCCTCCTTCGGGGGTCGCCGATTCAGAGCCCGCGCGCTTGGCCTTCGCGTCGATCGCGGCGAGGACGGACTCGGGGGTAATCGGCAGGCTCGTGATCCGGGTTCCGATGGCGTGCGAAACGGCGTTGGCGATCGCACCCGCCGTCGCGACCGTCGCCGGCTCGCCGATTCCGACCGAATGGGTGTTGTTGACGCCGTCCCAGACGGGCAGCAGGGTCACGTCGATCTCCGGGGTGTCGAGAGCGCCGGCGATCTTGTACTGCTCGACGTTGGGATTGACCATGCGGCCCGTCGCTCGGTCGAGGATTCGGTTTTCGTAGAGCGCGTAGGAGATCCCCTGGATGATCCCGCCCTGGACCTGGCTCTCCGTCGTCAGCGCGTTGACGACGAGGCCGCAGTCGTGGACCGCGACAACTTTCTTCACGCGAACGAGGCCCGTCTCGACGTCCACCTCGACCTGCGCGAACTGCGCTCCGGCGGTGAAGCGCTTCCAGGCATCCGCGTGGTTCTCCGCGCGGGAGGCGGTCGCGGAGACCCCCTCTTCCGGCAGGCGCGCGCAGGCTTCTTTCCACGAGACCTTTTTTGCCGCGTCGCCCCGCACGGCAAAGGCTCCGTCCAAGATCTCGACCGCGCTCTCCGGCACTTTCCAGGCCGACGCGAGCTCGAAGGCGACCTTCTTCTTCGCCTGAAAGGCGGCGGCGCGGATGGTGGGCGCGGTCGAGGGCGTCGTCGTGGAACCGCCCGATCCGGGTCCGTAGGGCATGCGCGTGTCTCCGATCCGCACGGAGACTCTCGCCAGGGGAAGCCCGAGCTCCTCGGCCGCGACGATCCCGACCATGGTGCGGGCCCCCGTGCCGAGGTCCTGAACGCCGTGGACGACCTCCGCGGAGCCGTCGCGGTGAATGGTGACCGTGGCCTTGGCTCCCGTGCCCCCGGTGTTGTACCAGATGGCCGCGCCCATCCCCACGCCGCGCCGGATCGCCGGGTCGTCGGCGCTCTTGCGGCGCGCATCCCGGGTCGCCCAACCGATCTTCTCCGCGCCGATGCGGAACTCTTCGCGCCGAATCTCGGAGGGGTCGTTCTTCATCCGGAACTCGAGGGGGTCCATCCCGATTCGGGCCGCGAGCTCATCCATCGTCGCCTCGAGCGCGAAGGAGCCCTGGGGATGGCCGGGGGCGCGGAACGCGGCCGACGGCCCCGCATTGGTGAAGACGTCGAACTCCTCCGTCTTCACGTTGTCGCAGGCGTAGACGTTCTTCAGGGGCCCCGAGGTGCCGGTGCCGCCGTTCGTGCCGCCCCCGCCGTGGACGAGGAGATGCAGCGCGGTCAGCTTTCCGTCCTTCGTCGCCCCGGCCTTCACCCACTGCACCGACGAGGGGCGGTTGCCGACGGCGAGGTGCTCTTCCTTCCGATCGAGAAAGAGCTTCACCGGCGCGCCGGCCGCTTTCGCGAGCTTCGCGGCGGTGACGCCGTAGACGCCGGCCCCGAACTTCGCTCCGAAACCGCCCCCCATGTACTCGGTGATGACCGTCACCTTCGAAGCCGGCACGCCGAGGGTCTCCGAGAGCTCGTCGCGCACCGAGAAGATGCCCTGCGTCGACGCCCAGACCGTCAGGTCGTCTCCATCCCATTTCGCGACGACTCCGTGCGTCTCGAGGGCGCTGTGCGTCTGCACCTGCGTCGTGTACGTGCCTTCGACGACGGCGTCCGCCTTGCGAAACCCCTCCTCGACGTTGCCCTTCTCCGACGCGCGAGGGCCCTGGACGTTCCCTTTTCGAGGCAGCGCCTTGCGCGCGCCGGGCGCGTCGCCCGCGGAGGTCTTCGTCTCGACCTTGCCCTCGAAGACGAGCGGGGCGCCGTCCGCCCGCGCCTTTTCGACTTCCACGACGAAGGGGCGCTGCTCGTATTCCACGCGGATCGCCGCAATGGCGTCCAGGGCACGCTCGGCGGTGTCCGCCGCGATCGCCGCGACTTCCTGGCCGGCGAATCGGAGCGTGTCCCCCGGCTTCGCGATCGAGAGCGCGGCCGAAACTCCCGGCGACTTCCGGGCGGCCTCCAGATCGATCGAGCGCACGACGGCGGCGGCGTACGGGGAGCGCAGGATCTTTCCGTAGAGCATCCCCGGAAGCCGGACGTCGATCGAGTAGCGGGCGCCACCGGTCGCCTTCGCGCGCGCGTCCAGCCGCGGCGTGCGCGCTCCCAGAATCGAGAACTTCCGCGAGGGGTCCCACGGGACCGGGTCGCCCTCGGCCACCTCGACGGACTTCTCCTCGAAGCGGCCGTTGAAACCGAGCCGCAGGGTCTCTTTGCTCATATCAAGCCTCCTCGAGCGCGTCGGCGAGCGCGGCGTCGACGCGCGGATCGCCGGCGAGGCGGACGGGGCTGTTCGAGATCTCGTCTTCCGTCTCCCGCCGACCGCCTTTCGCTCTCCGGATGCCGGCGGCGCGCTCGACCGCTTCGAAGACGTGCGGGTAGGTCCCGCAGCGGCAGAGGTTGCCCGCCACGGCGTGGCGAATCTCCTCGCGCGACGGTCTCGGTCTGCGGTCGAGGAGGGCCTTGCAGGACATCACCATCCCGGAGGTGCAGAAGCCGCATTGCAGCGCGTCGGCGGACACGAAGGCCTCCTGAATCGGCGCCAGCCTCCCGTCCGCGGCGAGCCCTTCGATGGTCGTGATCCGCCGGCCCTCCACTTCTGCCGCCAGGAGAAGACAGGAGCAGACCGGGTCGCCGTCGACGAGAACAGTGCAGGCGCCGCATGCTCCCCGGCCGCAGACGACTTTGGTTCCCGTCAGACCGAGCCTGTCCCGAAGAGCGTCCGCGAGCACGACTCGCGGCTCGACCGTCAGGCGGTGCGTGCGGCCGTTGATGTCGAGGGTGAGAGGAACAGCTCCCGGACCGAGAGCCCGATCGGGTTCCCGGGCAGGGTTCGCGCCGGCTTTCGCGGCGACCGCTCCGACGAGGGCGCCGCGCACGAGGTCGCGACGCGTGAATCCGGGCTTGCGCTCGTCGCCCATCGGGCACCTCCTGGCAGAGAGCGATCATACGCCCGGCGGCCCGGAAAACGGATCATCCGTCCGATGCCTTCCAGGCTCGCCGCGCCGCCTCGTATTGCTCCGGCGTGTCCACGTTCGCGACGACGCCCGGATCCTCCACGGGAAGCTCGGAGACCGCGTCGGCGCGCGCGCGCCAGAGCTCTCGCAACCCTTTCCCCCGAGCGAGGGCGAGGACGTCGCCGCGCAGCGCCCCTCCGACGAGAGCCGGGTGCCCCCGCCGCCCCTGAGAGCAGGGGATCCAGACGCGAGCGGCGTCCGCGGCGGCTACGAGCGCGGCGATCGTCGCGGGCTTGACCGCCGGGTGATCCGCGGGCCAGACGAAAAAGGCGGAAATCGGCGCCTCGGAGGAGAAAGCGGCCAGACCGAGCCGGATCGATTCCATCATCTCGCCGTCCGGATCCGGATTGACGATGACCCGCGCGCCCGCCCGCCTGACCCGGCGCGCCGCCTCCGCGAGGTCGGGCCGGAGAACCACGACGGTCCGGACCACGCCGGCGCCCGCGAGCGTCTCCAGGATCGTCTCGAGCGACGTCGAGCGGCCAAACGGGAGCAGCACCTTCTCGCGTCCCATCCGCCGCGAGCGTCCGGCGGCGAGCACGACCGCGGCGAGCGAAGCGGGCGAGAGCGCGGGCGCGCCGCTCATCGCCTCTTTCCTCCCGGTGCCCCGGGCGCGAGCCCGGTCGAGGCGGAAGCGTCCAGCGAGAGGCCTCGCACCCAGCGGCGGGTCGCGTCGAGCCGCTCGACGGCTCCCCGGCGAGCTTCGCGGAGAAAGCCCGCAGGCGGAGCGGTCTCCCGGAGGCGGCGGATCTCCTCGGCAATCGTGCGCTCGTACCGCGCGAGAAGGGCCCGGCGGTCGGCCGGAGGAACGGCCGCGAAGAAGGCGATGCGTGTCAGGCCTTCGTCCTTGGAGGAGGGGGGCGGGGACGGCTCGGAGAGCCAGCGCTTCAACTCCCGCCGGCCCGCGGCGGTGATGCGATAGAGGTTGCGGCGGGGACCCTTTCGGGGGCCGAGGACCCGAAGAAGCACGAAGCCGGCCCTCCGCAGGCGGGCGAGCGCGGGGTAGATCTGGGAGATTTCGGCGCGCCACAGGGGAGCCACGTCTTCCGAGAGCGAGCGCGCGAGGTCGTACCCGGTGCTCGGACGGTCGGAAAGAAGGCCCAGGAGAACGTGGGGAAGCGACACGCCTGACTATACCAATTCAGATATAGCATCGCTTCCGCGAACGGACGTCGGGACCGGGGTCGGTCTCAAAAGAGGACAAGAAGGGGAAAAAATTGGGGGCCCGGAGGCCCCCTGAAATTCAAGGCGTTGGAATCGTAAGTACTTGGATTACTTACTTCTTTTTCTTCGAACCGCCCTTCTTCGAACCGCCCTTTTTGGCGGCCTTCTTCTTTGTAGCCATTACGTCACCTCCCTCCCGACAGCCGATTGACAGCCTTCGGGCGAGGTGCTAATTTTGCCGCCCCCGTGGAGGGGCGTGTCGCCTTCACTCTGTCGCTGCCGAACGATTGAGCGCGCATACGTTCCTAAAATCGCCGGGTGGGCTGCAACCCATCCGGCGATTTCATTTTAGAAGTTTCTCCATCAAGTACAACAGAAATTCCTTGCAAAGGAAGTTTTCATCATTCTCACGTCCTGCGTCAAGGAAGTCAAGTCGGAAGAGCCCCGCCGGCGGCGAGCCGCTCGCCCGCGCCGCGCTCCGCGGTTCGCCGCTCTTCTCCCGCTGACCCGGGGTCCCTCCTCGGGAGCGAGACGCTCTCCACTTCCGAACTAGAATCGCCCCGTGACGGATCTCGAGCGCATCCGCGTCGCGCACAGTCCGGATTCCGACGACGCGTTCATGTTCTACGCTCTCGCGGAAGGCCGCGTGGACACCGAGGGACTGGCGTTCGATCACGAGCTCGCCGACATCGAGTCCCTGAATCGCCGCGCTCTCTCGGGAGAGCTGGCAGTGACCGCCGTGTCCTTCCACGCATACGCCTTTCTGGCTGACCGATACCTGCTTCTGCCCCACGGCGCGTCCTTCGGCGACGGCTACGGACCCGTCGTGGTCTCGCGCCGTCCGGTGACCCGGGAGGAGATCGCCTCCGGGAAAGTTCGCGTCGCGTCTCCCGGCGCCCGGACCACGGCGGCGCTCGCGCTCTCTCTCTGGGCGCCCGGCGCCCGCACCGTGATCCGCCCCTTCGACACGATCCTGGAAGGCGTTCGAGACGGCGGGCTCGAAGCGGGAGTTCTCATCCACGAGGGGCAGCTGACGTTCGAGGAGGAAGGCCTGGCGGCGGTCGTCGACCTCGGGCAGTGGTGGAAGGCGGAGACGGGGCTGCCCCTGCCGCTCGGCGGCAACGTCGTGCGGCGAGATCTCGGCCCGGACCGCGTCGCGCGGATCTCCCGCGCCCTTTCCCGCTCGATCGAATACGGGCTGTCCCACCGGGAAGCGGCGCTCGCCCACGCCATGCGCTATTCGCGCGGCCTCGACCCCGCCCGGGCGGACCGGTTCGTTTCGATGTATGTCAACGAATGGACACGCGGTTATGGACCGGAAGGGCGTCGAGCCGTGCAACTGCTCTTGGACCGCGCGCACGGCGCCGGACTCGTGCCTGCCGTCACCGCGGAGTACGCGCCCGAGCCGGGAGACCGCGAGCCGGCAGACGGCAGACGGTAGACGGCAGACGAAAGACGAGGCATACGGTGTCACCGCCCGTCCCCCGTTCGTCTCCCGTCTTCCGTCTCCCGTCTTCCGGCCTGTTCGCGCTGGTTCTCGTTTTCCACCTGCTCGCGCTGACGCTGGCGCTCGGGCCGCCGATCTTTTTCGGCGCCGCGGTGGCGCCTTCCGTCTTCCGGATTCTTCCGACCCGGGACATGGCGGGCGCGCTTCAGAGCCCGATCCTGATACGGGCGTGCTGGTTCGCCGAGGGCAGCTTCGCTCTTCTCTTCGTGACCTCCTGGTTTCTCGGGCGATGGTCCGCCGCCCCGCGCCTCCAGCGGTCGCTTCTGACGCGCGCTCCGGTGCTCGGGATGATCGCCGCCGTGGTGATCGAGAAGCTTCTGATACCTCCCATCGACGCCATCCGTGCGCAGGCGCCCGGACTGATCGACAACCTGCCGGCGGCGGATCCCTCCCGCGTGCTCCTGTCGAGGTACCACCGCCTTTCGACCGCCTTCTTCGCGGCGGAAATCGCTGTGGCGCTCGTGATCCTCGTCGTCACGGCCCGCCTCCTGGCGGGGCGGCGGCACGCTCCTCCCGCCGCGGTGCCGGCCGCGCGCCCGCCCGTCCCGAAACTGCTGGACTTGAGCGATATCTGAAGAAGTTGTCAGTTTTCAGTTATCAGTTCTGGAACCACCCGGCCCGCTCCGCTCCCCGCTCCGAGCTGACGGCTGACAGCTGATAGCTGAGAGCTCACAACTGACGACTGACCACTACTCCTCCTCCTCCCCCTCCCAGACATAGAAGCCGCGG
>DATNMZ010000289.1:0-3194 GCA_035602095.1 Thermoanaerobaculia bacterium | reverse complement strand
GAGAGAGAGAGGCCTGCCGCGATCGCGAGGCGCAAGCCGCTGCCGCCCTCGGCCGGGCCGAGGCGGAGCTTGCCTCCGCGCGCCTGGCCGCGGCCGACTTTCTGGCGGAGCGGGACCGGCTGAGAGATTCCCTCGCCAGCCTCGAGAACGCGGTCCAGCGGGACGATGCGCTCCTGGACGGCAACCGGCGGGCCGCCGCGGACCTCGCCGACCGGCGGGCTTCCCTGGAGCGGGAGGACCGAGACGTCTCCGCCGAGCGGACCCGATCCGCCCAGGAGCTCGCCGAGCTCGAGGAGCGGCTGGAGCGGGCAGTGGCCCAGGCTCGGGCGCGTTCGCGCGCCCGCGAGGAGGCGGACGGGAAAGCTTCCGCCGCCCAGGCGGCGTTCGCCGCGCTCGAGCAGGAGCTCGAAAGCGCGCGGGAGCAGGCGCTTCTCGCCGCCGGAGAGCGCGTCGCCGCGCGAAACGCGCGGCATGAAGTGGACCTCGAAGCTTCCCGCGTGGCGGCCTCCCTCGCCCGGTTCGAAGAGGCCCACGGGCGCGCCGCGGGCGAGCTCGCGAGGCGCGCCCGGGAGGTCGAGCAGGCCCTCGAAGAGGAACGCCGGCTCGCCGAGGAGGCGGCGGCGGCAGCGAGCGAGACGGAGGCGTGGGAGACCGAGCTCGCGCGGCTGGCCGGCGCGCTCGCCGAAGCGGAGGTAACGCGCGAGGCGGCCCGCGAGGCGCTCTCCATTTCCGAGCATCGGCTCGGGGCCTTGAACGAGATCTGGAGGAGCCGGCAGGGAAACGTCGACGCCGTCCGAGGCGCTCTCGGCGCGGCGGGCATCGCGGAATCCGGCTCGCTCGCCGACCGGCTTCGCCCGGCTCCGGGCTGGGAAGGGACCGTCGACCTGCTCCTCGGCGACGACCTGGAGGCGATCGTGTTCGGGGGCGAACCTTCGGCCGCAGTCGACGCGTCGCGCGCGCTTGCCTCCGCGAGCTTCGTCCGGTCCGGCTGGATCCAGGATCCGGGGACCCGCTCCGCCGCCGGAGCGGAGGGCGGGTGGGAGATCGCTCTCGAGAATTACGAAAAGCTCGCCCCCGCGGAGCGCGCGGCTCTGCCACCCGTGTCGTTCGTCCCGAGCCTTTCGGCGGCCCTGCGCCTCGCGACCGCTTTTCCGGGCGCGACGTTTGCGACCCGCCGGCGGGAGATCGTCCGCGGCTCCCTCGTGCGGGTCGTGCACACGCCCCCGGAGGCTTCCGGCCCGTTCGCCCTCCGGCGTGAGATCGACCGGCTCGAGACCGACACGGGCCGCGCGCGCGAAAGCGTCTCCGCTCTCGATCGCAGCCTCGAGGACCTCCGCCGGTCGCGGCACGACTGCGAGGCAGGGATGCCGGCGCGCCGGGAGCGCGAGCGCGAGGCGAGCTCCCGGCTGTCCGGATTCGTGGCGCGATTGGAGGAGCGACGCGCCGAAGCGGCACGCCTCACCCGCGAGCGCCAGACGCTCGAGACGGAAGCGGCCGCGATGCGGGAAGAACACAAGAGGCTCGCCTCCCGCCGCGCGCTCCTGGAAGCGAGCGAGCGCGAACAGGCCGAGCGGGAGACCGCTATCCGCGACCGCACGGAAAAGCTCTCTTCCGCCCTGCTCGAGTCACGGTCCTTCGTGGCCGCGGCCTCGGAAGAGCTGGCACACCGCCGCACCGAGGCGGAGGTGGCCGCCGAGCGGCGGCGCTCGCTCGAGGCGGCCCGGGAGAAGCTTCTCGAAACCCGGGGGGCCCTCGAGCGGCGCGTCGGCGACGCCGCCGAGGAGGGACGCCGGCTCTCCGAGCGCGCCGAGGAGCTCGCGCGCGAGGAAGGCGAGGCCCGCGCCCGCCGGGCAAACAACCTGGAAGCGCGGACATCGGCCGACGGCAAGCTCCAGGCGGCCGCGGCCGCCGCCGGCGAAGCGGGGATGGGCGTGGAAACGGCGGAGGAGCGGACGCGCGTCGAACGCGCCGCCTTAGACGCCGCGCGGGAGGCGCGGTTCGAGGCGGAGGTCTCCGAGACGCGCGTCGGGGCGGATCTGGAGCACTTGATCCGCCAGGCGACCGAGGAATTCGGCACGGCGCCCGAGGCGCTCGAAGCGCCCGAGGAGCGCTCTCCCGAAGCGCTCGCGGCCCTGGAGGCCGACGTCGCGTCTCTCGCCGCATCCCTCGAGAGGCTCGGCCCGGTCAACGTCCTGGCGCTCCAGGAACATCGCGAGAGCTCGGAACGGCTGGTCTTCTTGACGGTCCAGCGGGACGATCTGCTCCATTCCCTCGCGGAGCTGCAGGAGTCGATCCGCAAGATCAACGTGACCTGCTCGGAGCGATTCCGCCAGGCCTTCGAGGCCGTCAACGAGAACTTCAAGGGGATGTTCAGCCGGCTCTTCCAGGGCGGGGCGGCGCAGATGAGGCTTCTGGACGACAACGACCTTCTCGAGTCCGGAGTCGAGATCGTCGCCCAGCCGCCGGGCAAGCGGAACCAGTCCATCCAGCTTCTTTCCGGCGGCGAGAAGGCGCTGACCGCGATCGCGCTCCTGATGGCGATCTTCCGTTACAAGCCCTCCCCGTTCTGCATCCTGGACGAGGTCGACGCGCCGCTCGACGAGGCGAACATCGACCGGTTCACGAAGCTCCTGCGCGACATGACGGAGGACACGCAGTTCATCGCGATCACCCACAACAAGCGGACGATGGAAACCGCGGACATGATGTACGGCGTGACGATGGAAGAGCCCGGATGCTCGAAGATCGTCTCCGTCAAGTTCGACTGAACCGATAACTGACAACTGAGAACTGACAACCACCCGCCCGTTGACCTGCGCCGGTCCTTTCCATAAGATCCGCCGCTCCGGCCGCGTCAGGCCGACGTAGCTCAGTCGGTAGAGCAGCGGTTTCGTAAACCGCAGGTCGGCGGTTCAAGTCCGCCCGTCGGCTCCAGGATGAAGGTGATAGGCGACAGGTGACAGGTGATAGGTGTCAGGTGTCAGGTGTCAGGTGTCAGGTGTCAGGGTACTAACTGATAGCTGATAGCTGACTACTGCAGCGCCCTCCTCGCCTAGCCGATGTAGAACGACTTCCTCAGTTCCGGGGGGAAGAAAGGGTCGTTGCCGATGTCCAGAATCATGTCGCCGCGTTTCTCTCGGTAGCCGACGTTCAAGCTGACGATCATGTACTTCTTGTGGGTGATCGACGCGAAA
>DATNMZ010000288.1:0-5814 GCA_035602095.1 Thermoanaerobaculia bacterium | reverse complement strand
CGGAAAATCCGATCCCTTCAGCCACGAGATCGTCGTCGCGCACCTCTCCCGCGTGACGGGGCGCCCCGTGAAGATCTGCCTGACGCGCGAGGAAGTCTTCTATTGTCACCGGGGAAGGCATCCCACCTGGATGCGCGCGCGGACGGGCGTGCGCCGGGACGGCGCGATCACCGCGATGCACTTCCAGACGGCGCTCGACGGGGGCGCCTACGGTTCCTACGGCGTCGCATCGACCTATTACACCGGCGCCCTCCAGACCGTGACGTATCCGATCCCGGCGTACCGGTTCGACGGGGCGCGCGTGTTCACGAACAAGCCGCCGTGCGGGCCCAAGCGCGGGCACGGCACGCCGCAGCCGCGCTTCGCGCTCGAAGTGCAGCTCGACAAGATCGCGTGCGATCTCGGGCTCGACCCCGCGGCTCTGCGGCTCGCCCACCTCCAACCGGCGGACTCGCTGACGTCCAACTTCCTCCGGATCGGCTCGATGGGCCTCGGCGCCTGCATCGAGAAAGTCGTCGCGGCGTCGGGATGGAGAGAGCGCCGCGGCAAGTTGCCGCCGGGACGGGGGCTCGGTCTCGCGTGCTCCTCCTACATCTGCGGCGCGGGGCTGCCCATCTACTGGAACTCGATGCCGCAGTCGGGCGTGCAGCTGAAGCTCGATCGAAGCGGCGGAGTGACGGTGTTCTGCGGCTCGACGGACATCGGACAGGGGAGCGACTCGGTCCTCGCCTCCGTCGTGGCGGAGGTCCTGGGCATCGACCCGTTCGACATCCGGGTGGTCACCGGGGACACGGACTTGACCCCCGTCGATCTCGGTTCCTACTCTTCGCGCGTGACGCTCATGACGGGCAACGCCGCGGTCCAGGCGGCCGAGCGGGCGCGCGAGCTACTCGTCGCGGCGGTCGGGGAGAAGCTCGCGATTCCGGCGTCCCGCGTCGCCCTGGCCGAAGGCCGCGTGTTCGACGTCGAGGAGCCGGAAAAGGGGGTCGCGTTCGCCGACGCCGTCGTGGCCGCGGAGTCGAAGTACGGCACGATCGGCACGGTCGGCTCCTACTCGCCGCCGCCGTCCGCGGGCCGCTACCGGGGCGCGGGCGTCGGACCGTCGCCCGCCTACTCCTACTCCGCCGCGGTCGTCGAGGTCGACGTCGACCCCGAGACGGGCATCTACACCGTCCCGACGGTCTGGATCGCGCACGACGTCGGCAAGTGCATCAACCCCGTGCTGGTCGTCGGGCAGGTCGAGGGCTCCGTGTACATGGGCCTCGGCGAAGCGATGATGGAGGAGATGGCGTACCGGTCGGACGTCAACGGCAACGTCGTTCACAAGTTCCCGTCGCTGCTCGAGTACAAGAGCCCGACCACGATGGAAATGTCGGAGGTCGTGACCTTTCTCGTGGAAGACCCCGACCCGAACGGTCCCTTTGGCGCGAAGGAAGTGGGGCAGGGGCCGCTGCTTCCGATCCCGCCCGCCGTCGCGAACGCGGTGTTCGACGCGGTCGGAGTGCGGATCGACGAGATCCCGGTCACCCCCGAGAAGATCGCCCGGGCCTTGAAGGCGAAGTCGCAGGGAATGCCGGCGCGCGTCGGTCCGACGCACTTTCCGGCGATTCAATTTCCGGAGCCGATCCGGATCGCGACGCCCGCGGAGGGCGGAGACGGGCGCGCCCGCGATCTCGCCGCAACAGGCGCCGGCGGAGTCCGGCACTGATAACTGAAAACTGAAAACTGACAACTTCCCAATGCTCCGCCTTCCCCGCTTCCGCTATCTCCACCCGGCAACGGTCGCCGACGCCGTCGCCATGAAGGCCGACGCCGGTCCGGACTCCTCCTTCGTCGCGGGAGGCACGGACCTCTATCCGAACATGAAGCGCCGCCAGCAGACGCCTTCGGCCGTCATCGGCCTCGGGCGCCTCGAAGAGCTTCAGGGAGTCACGTTCGGCGGAGAGGGAGCCGTGATGGGCGCGGGCGTCCTCCTCTCGGATCTCGAGCACGATCCGCGGTTGCGCGCGACGTGGCCGGGGCTCGTCCACGCGATCGCCGAGATCTCGACGCCGCTCCTGCGCAACATGGGGACGATCGGCGGGAACCTGCTTCTCGACACCCGGTGCAACTACTACGACCAGAACTTCGAGTGGCGGCAGGCGATCGACTTCTGCATGAAGAGGGATGGGGAGATCTGCTGGGTCGCTCCCGGCTCCCCGCGATGCCTCGCCGTGCAGTCCGCCGACTCCGTTCCGATCCTGATCGCGCTCGGCGCGCGGGCGCGGCTGCTCTCGCGGGAAGGGGAGCGCGAGATCGCCGTGGAGGATCTCTACCGAAACGACGGGATCCACTATCTGACGAAGCGCCCGGACGAGCTCCTGACGGCCATCGTCGTCCCCGCCCGCAAAGGCTGGCGGGGGGCGTATCGGAAGCTGCGCCGCCGGGGATCTTTCGATTTTCCGGTGCTGTCGGTCGGAGCCGCGCTCTCTCGGGAGGCCGGCCGGATCACAGACGCCCGCCTCGTTCTGGGAGGCGTCGCGTCGGCGCCCGTGCGCCTGACCGCAGCCGAGAATTTGCTGCGCGGGCGCGCCCTGGATGAGGACGCCATCGCGGAAGCCGCCGAGGCGTCCGCGGGGCCGTCGCGGCCCATGGACAATACGGACTTCTCGTTTCTCTGGAGGAAGCAGATGACCAAGAGGTTCGTAGCTGCCGCCCTAAGGGAGCTCGCCTCTTAAGGGGGAATCTGCGATCGGGTGATCGGGTGATTAATCGGGTGAAGTGGGATCGGGTCATCGGGAAGGCGACCACTTTTCAGGACATCGGCCTGGTAGGGGGTTTTGGGCGGTTTTCCCCGGGTTCTTGATTCCGGGCACTAATTCTGCTATCTTGCAGGCCTTCTCGTATCGCTCGCCTTCCCGCACGCTTCATGTGCCGCAGAAGTCCGACGAATCCCACGGGAAGTCGGATACGTCGAGCGGCGCGGCAAATCCGAAAAACTAACGCCGGAACAGGACTCTGCTTCGATGAAATTGTACGTTGGTAATCTTCCCTACAACACCACCGAAGACGATCTTCGGACCCTCTTCTCCCAATACGGCAACGTGGACTCCGTCGCCGTGATCACGGACCGGGACACCGGCCGGTCGAAGGGGTTCGGCTTCGTCGAGTTCGGAGACGACACCGAGGCGAAAAACGCCATTTCGGCCCTTTCGGGCCAGCAGTATGGCGGGCGCGCGCTGACGGTCAACGAGGCTCGCCCGAAGACGGGCGGCGGCGCGGGCGGCGGTGGCGGACGCGGCGGCTACGGCGGCGGAGGCCGCGAGCGCTACTGATCCAATTCCTGGAATCGTATTCACCCGGAGGAGGGCCTTCGCCCTCCTCTTCTTTTTTCGAAAGGATTCTGTCTCCATGAAGCTCTACGTGGGAAACCTGCTCTACAACACGACCGAAGACGATCTTCGGACTCTTTTCACCCAGTACGGGACCGTCGACTCCGTCGCCGTGATCACCGACCGCGACACCGGGCAGTCGAAGGGGTTCGGTTTCGTCGAGTTCAGTGACGACAACGAGGCGAAGAGCGCCATCTCGGCCCTTTCGGGCCAGCAGTATGGCGGGCGCGCTTTGACGGTCAACGAGGCTCGCCCAAAGACGGCCGGCGGCGGCGGGCGCGGCGGGTTCGGCGGCGGAGGCCGCGACCGCTACTGATTCGGACTCACTGTCTGCGGAAAAGAGGGGGGCGAAATCCCCCCTCTTTTTTTTTGTGCGGGGCGGGGATACCGGGCGGGTGCCGGAGCGCCCCCACCCCCTGGAGCTCGGTTGCGGCTCCGGCCCCCGTCTGATTTGATGCGGAGGGGAGGAATCGATGGACAAGAAGATCTCCGAGCCCGGGCCGGGGTATTTCCTGAGCGACATCCAGGAGCTGCGCCGCCGGGCCCGCATGCACATCGAGAACGGGGCCGTCACCGCTTCGTACAGCGCCGACCTGCCGAAGGTGATCGCGGTCATGAACGAGGCGCTCGCGACCGAGCTCGTCTGCGTCCTGCGCTACAAACGCCATTTCTTCATGGCGACCGGGATTCACGCGACCGCAGTCGCCGCGGAGTTCCAGGAGCACGCGGCCGACGAGCAGGGACACGCGGACCGGATCGCCGAGCGCATCACACAGCTGGGAGGCGCACCGAACTTCAACCCGGAAGGCCTGGCGTCGCGGAGCCACTCGCAGTACATCGAGGGCGAGTCGCTGGTCGACATGATCAAAGAGGATCTCGTCGCCGAGCGGATCGCGATCGAGTCGTACGGCGAGATCGTCCGCTTCCTGGGAGACCGGGACATCACCTCGCGGCGGCTCATGGAGGAGATCCTCGCGGTCGAAGAGGAACACGCCGACGACTTGAAGAACCTCCTCGTGACGTTGGATCCCACCAAACCGGCTTGATGTTGGGGGTCAGGCCGGGGTCAGGCCGGGGTCAGGTCCGGTTTCGCGTGTTGCCTCGGGGCCGTAGGGGCGGCCCTTGCGGCCGCCCGGGTCAGGTCCGCGGACTCCGGTCCGCCTCGCGGCAGTGATGCCCGCCGAGCCTCGCGGGCTCGTGCTCGAGTCCTGGGCGGAAGAGGACGGACCTCTGAGCGAAAAGCGCCTCCTGAGGATTCTCGAGCAGGAGGGCTTCGAGGTGGGTGTCTACGCGTACCGCGAGGGCACGACCTTTCCGGAGCACGAGCACGCCCAGGACAAGTGCGACGCCATTCTCGAGGGCTTCTTCCGCGTCCGCGCGGGCGAGGCGGTCTTCGAGATGAGGCCGGGGGATCGGCTCTACATCCCGGCCGGGACCCGGCACTCCGCCGAGGTCGTCGGGCGCCACACGGTGCTGGCCCTGGACGGAACGAAATGGTGAGTGGGTATAGCTATCAGCTGTCAGCTATCAGCTCTCGGCTCGGGCCCTTCGTTTCCCGTTTCCCGGCTCCGGATTCGTCTTCCGTCTCCCGTCTGCCGTCTCCCGGCTCCTCCGGGTTAAACTCCGCCGTAATGGCGTTAACGACGGCTCAACGCGAAGAGCTTCTCCAGCGCTACGAGAAGGGCCCGGTGCTCCTGCGCGACGCGTTCGCGCAGGTGCCGCGCGAGGCCTGGAAGTGGCGGCCCAAGGAAAATCGGTGGTCCGTCCATGAGATCGTCTGCCACTGCGCGGACTCGGAGATGAACGCCGCGGCCCGCATTCGATATCTCATCGCCGAGGAAAAACCGCTGATCCTCGGATACGACCAGGAGCGGTGGGCGAAGGTCCTCGACTACCACAACGCCCGGATCGAGCTCGCGCTCGCCGCGGTGGATGTGATGCGCGCCTTGACGATCAACCTGCTCCGAAGCCTTCCGGAATCGGCCTGGTCGATCGTCGGGACGCATACCGAGTCCGGCGCCTACTCGACGGAAGACTGGTTGAACATCTACGCGGAGCACCTGGAGAAGCACTCCCGGCAGATCGAGAAGAACCTCCTGCAATGGCGGGCCGAGGAGACCTCCCCCGGATAGGAGACAGGTGACAGGTGATAGGTGATAGGAAATAGGTAATAGACGATAGGTGGGCAGCTACGACCTGCCGCCTCCCCACCTATCACCTACCGCCTACGACCTACCATCTGGAGCAGCCCGCGGCGGCGATACGGAGGTCGGAATGTTCCGCGAATTCAAGGAATTCCTTCTCAAGCAGAACGCTTTGGCGCTGGCGGTCGGCGTCTTGATCGGCGCCGGCATCGGGAAGGTCGTCTCCTCCCTCGTCGAGAACGTGCTGAATCCCATTATCGGGCTAATGCTGCCGGCGGGCGGGTGGCGCGACGCCATGA
>DATNMZ010000287.1:0-15838 GCA_035602095.1 Thermoanaerobaculia bacterium | reverse complement strand
CCCCGCCGTTGTTGCCCGGACCGCAGACGACGACCACGCGACGCCAGCCGGGGAAGCTCCCGAGCGTCTCCTCGACCAGCACCGAGGCCGCGTTCTCCATCAGCGTCCGCGACGGCGTCCCCGAACGGATCGCGGCGGCGTCGGCGGCCCGCATCTGCCGCGACCCGAGCACCGGGATCACGGGAGCTCCGCGAGAGCTCGCGCTGTCGCGCGTGGAAAGTCGGGCTCCTCGGGATCCCGCCGGGCGAGGTCGCGCCGGAGCCGATCCACGTCCTCCGGCCTGTCCACGTCATACGCGGGGGGCAGTAGCGAGAGCCGGACGCCTTCCGCCGCGAGCCTCTCGCGTGTGATTTCGAGCACGGAGTCCGTGGACCAGGGCACATCCCGGAGCGCCTCGCGGAAGGGGGCCGCGGCGGAAAACGCGATCGCGCAATAGCCTCCGTCGTCCGCGGGAATCGCCGAGGCCGGCGCATCCCGAGAGAGGCGCGCGAGCATCTCGACGAGAAAGGCCCGGGAGAGAGCCGGATGGTCGGAGCCGACCGCGACCGCGGCCGGAGCGCCGCGGAGGAACTCGCGCGCGAACGCCGCGTGGAGCCGCTGCCCGAGATCACCCGGGCCTTGAGCCTCGCGCCTCCAGGGCGGCGGGAAAAGGGAGGCGAGAGCGGGGTCCTCGGGATCGGGGTCGGCCGCGAGAACGGGGGTCCACACCGGCGATCCCCCGTAGGCGCGCGAGGCGTCGTCCAAGAAGGCGCGGTAGAGCGCAAGCGCTCCCGGCTCCGTCAGCCGCGCCGCCAGCCGCGTCTTGACCGTCCCCAGGACCGGAGCGCGGGCGAAGAGAATGAGGCTCGGAAGCGCGGGGCTCACGACCCTATGCTACCGGTCTCCCTCCCCGCCCGACAGCCGACAGCCGATAGCCGTTCGCTGACAGCCCTTCAGCTCTTCAGCTCTTCGGCTTTTCCTCGCTCTGGGCGCTCTTCGGGAGAAGCGAGATGAACAGGTTCTTCTGGAAATAGGAGGTCTGACCGGTGTTGCCGTCGCGCACCGCGAAGGCGATCCGCTGGCTTCCCGAGCCCACCGTCATCGTGAAGTCGTAGTACCAGTCCTTGGACTGCGCGCGGGTCAAGTCCTTGGCCGGAACGGAGACGACCTGCCGCTGGATCGCGAGGTCCGACTGCTTCTCCGCGGAATCGCGCGCCACGACGTAAACGAAAAACGCGCCCTCGTACTTGTCGCCCGCCGGGATGAGCCCCATCTTTCCGATCGGGACGGCGATCCTCACCGGGATCTGAAAGTTCTCGCTGTCGTACGGCTTCTGCGTGCCGAGGGTGACGTGGATCCCGAGAGCGTTGTCGTCGCGCGGGTAGAAGAGGCTCGCGACGACCGATTCCGCGGCCAGGGTCTCGGGCGTTTTTTCGAGGAAGCTCCTCCGGAAGCGCGCCGTCAAGCCCTTTCGTTTGACGTTGACGACCACCGAATGGGGGCGGTCCACCGCGGACCGGGACGTGCGGTATCCGAGCGAGTAGAAGCTCGAGAAGTCCTTCGCCAGCTCGTCCAATTTGTCCTTCCAGCTGTTCGAGTTCACGGAGGCCAGGCCGCCCGTCTGCTCGGCCATCATCAGCAGGGGCGCCTGGGTGTTCTGGGTCATCAGGAAGGAGCTCGGGCGCGTCTCGAAGCTGCGATTCTCCGCCGTCACCATCTCGTCGACGGTCAGACCGGAGGCGTCGAGCGCCCAGATGGTGACGCCCTGCGCGTTGGCCGTCTGGATGATCGACGCGTACTTGCCGTTCATGTCGAACTCGAACGCTTCGAGCGAGGACGTGTTCTCCCGGTACTTGCGTTGCACCGTGTCGAACAGCTCCATGCCGGCAATCGCGGGAAGCCCCTCGGAAACGTACACGAGGATCTTGCGCCCCTTGATCCCGGCGAGCCCGTTCAAGGTGTTCTTGATGGCGTCGACGTCGAACTCGATGTCGTTGCGCAACGAACGAGCGTACTGCTTCGCAGTCTGCAGCGCTTCTTGCGCCGAATTCGACTCGTCGATTCGATGGAGGGCATCGCGCCTCTCGCTGGCGAGGGACGTCCCTCCGCCCGTCTCCCGTTCGAGGTCGTCGAGCGCGGCGAGGATTTCCGAGGGATCCGACGTGAACTTGCGTTTGACCTTCAGCGACCGGTTGAAGGCAATGACCTCCGCCTCCGCGCGCGGCCCGACGTTCTGAGTGACGAAGTCTTTCAGCTTCCCGAACATCCGGTTGCGGTTCTGCGGCTGGATGTTCAAGTTATCGATGTAGAGGACGAAGCGCGCCTTCACTTCCTGCGCGACCGCCTGAGCTTCGGGCCCGTCCAAGGGGACGCTCGTCCCGTCGCCGAAGGTCACCTTTCCGCCGCCGACGGAGTAGAAGTTCTCGACCCTCTGGGGGGCGCCGTCCTGAATCACTTCGAAGTCGTCCTTCGTCAGGTCGGTCACCCGGTTGCCCTTCCTGTCAGTGACGACCACCTCGACATTGGTGATGTGGACCTCGACCCGTTCGCCGACGGGGGGCAGCGGCGCCGGAGCCGGCGCCGGGCGGGACGAGGGCGCCTGCGCCAGGGACAGCGCGGCAGCCAGCAGGCCCGAAACGGCGAAAAGTGGCTTCAAGGTTCCTCCTGTCCGGACGCAAGCGCGCACGCGAGGTGGATTATTCCCCGCGCCGCAGTACCGTGAATCGTCCCGCAAAGGTCGGAAAAAAACGCTGTTGCTTTGTCCCCAGGAATTCAACAGAATTCGGCCCTCCGGAAGGCGCCCCAAAGAGGCCGGAAAAGCGATGAAAAGCGAAAGAGCAGAGGAGCATCTCAGAATGCGAAGTCGACGCTACCGCTGCGCCGCCGCCGCCTTTCTCCTTCTCGCGGCGCTCCCCTTCGCCGGGTGCAAGAAGATTCAGGCGCGTCAGGAGGTCAAGAGGGGAAACGAGGCCTTCAAGGCGGGCAACTATGCCTCTGCGCTCGCGAGCTACGAGAACGCGGCGCGCCTCGATCCGACCCAGTCCAAGCTGCACAAGAACATCGGGCTCGCCTACATGGCGATGTACCAGCCCGGCTCCAAGCACCCGAAGGATGTCGAATTCGCCGCGAAGGCGATCCAGAACCTGGAGAAGTACCTCGCCGACCACCCGGAGGACAAGCGCGCCAACGAGTTCCTGGTGTCGATGTATCTCGCGACGGACCGGTACGACGAAGCCATCAAGTTCTACCAAGGGCGTCTGCAGTCCGATCCGAAAGACGTGAAGGCGATTCAGTCGCTCGCGGCGATGTACTTCAAGAAGGGGGACTTCGACAAAGGGTTCGAGTGGCTTCAAAAGCGGGTCGCCCTCGAGCCGAACAACCCCGAGGGTTACGTCATGATCGGGGTGCAGGCCTGGGACCGCTCCTACCACTATCCGGACATCGACCCGGCGACTCGCGCCCGCATCGTCGATACCGGGATCCAGTCGGTCGAGAAGGCTCTCCGGATCAAACCGGACAACTTCGACGCCTTGACTTACATCAACCTCCTCTACCGCGAGAAGGCGAAGCTCGAGACGGACCCGGCCAAACAGCAGGAATTCATCGCGATGGCGGACAAGTACCGGCAACAGGCACTCGATTTGCGTAAGAAAGCCGCCGCGACCCCGGGGACGCCGGAACCGGCGAAGTAGTGCCGGTGTCCCACTCGTCGGGAGGAGCAACATGTTCGAAGAAGCGCTGATCGAATCCTCCGGGCGGAAGGGCGGGTCGAGGGCGGCCGTGACACTGCCCGTCTCGATCGCGATCCATGCGGTCGTGATCGGCCTCATTCTGGGCGCCTCGATCTGGTTCGTAGAAGACGTCCCGGAACCGCCCATCCCCGTCACTTTCTACGCGGCCGCGCCCCCACCCCCTCCCCCTCCGCCCGCCGCCCCCAAGGCGGCGCCGAAGCCGGCGGAGGTCCAGAAGCCCGTCCCCGTCCGGTCGACGGAAATGGTTCAGCCCACGATCATTCCGGAAAAGATCCCGGTCGCCCCTTCGGCTCCCGAGCCCGCCGCGACCGGAGTCGAGGGCGGCGTCGAGGGGGGTGTCGAGGGCGGCGTGCCCGGAGGGGTCCCGGGCGGTGTCGTCGGCGGGACAGGGTCCGGCGGGGAGGAGCCCCTGCGGGTCGGCGGCGAGGTGAAAGCCCCCGTCCTCCAGAGCAAGATCGAACCGACCTATCCCGAGGCGGCCCGGAAGGCCCGCATGGAAGGCGTCGTGATCCTCGAAGCGATCATCACGGCGAGCGGCAGCGTCGAAGAAGTGAAGGTCCTGAAATCGGTCAATCCGCTCCTGGACGCCTCGGCGGTCCGGGCGGTCTCCGGGTGGAGATACAAGCCCGCCACGTTGAATGGGCGGGCCGTTCGCGTTTACCTCACCGTCACCGTCACGTTCAACTTGCACTAGGATACGTGGTCGCGAGCCGACCGAGAAAAGACTTCAGAACGACAAGGAGCGCTTCATGAGTTTTGATCCCGTAAGCCTCTGGCAGACGATGACACCGCTCGCGAAGGGCGTCTGCGTCCTGCTCATCCTCATGTCGGTCTATTCCTTAACCGTCGCGGTCGAGCGTTTCATCTATTACAACAAGGCCAAGAAGCAGTCGCTCGCGTTCGCCCGTCTCGTGACGGGGTTCTTGAAGCAGGACAGGCTTCAGGAGGCGATTGATTCCTCGAAGAAGTACAAGAACAGTCACCTCGCCCGCGTGGTCGCCGCCGGCCTCTACGAGTTCCACAACGATCTGTCGTCCGGCGCGGCGAACATCCAGGGCCACGATCCGATCGAAGCGGCCGAGCGCGCGATCGAGCGGGAGGCTCTCATCACGACAGCGGACATGAAGAAGGGACTTGCCGGCCTCGCGACGATCGGCACGACGGCGCCGTTCATCGGGCTCTTCGGAACGGTCATCGGCATCATCAACGCCTTCCGCGGGATGGCCCTGACCGGCTCGGGCGGCATCGCGGCGGTGTCCACGGGCATCGCGGAGGCCTTGATCACGACGGCGCTCGGTCTCTTCGTCGCCATCCCCGCCGTGTGGCTCTTCAACATCTTCATGAACAAGATCGAGCGGTTCCAGGTCGAGATGTCCAACTCGGCGTCCGAGCTTCTCGACTACTTCATCAAGCGCCGCGGCGCGCAGACCGCGCGCACCGCGTAACCTTCCATGGGCATGGGAGGCGGCAGCAGCCGCGACAAGATCCAGAGCGACATCAACGTCACGCCTCTCGTGGACGTGTGCCTCGTCCTTCTCATCATCTTCATGGTGGTCACCCCTCTTCTGCAGAGCGGGATCAGCGTTCAGCTTCCGGAGACCCAGAATCCGGACAAGAAACCGGAGGGAGAGAAGCAGAAGGTGATCACGGTCAACTACGCCACCCCCCCGGCCTACTTCCTCACGGGAAACCAGCCGATGGCCAAGGCGGAGCTCCAGAAGGCGCTCGAAGAGCTTTATCAGCGGTCCCCGCAGACCGACCTCGTGATCAAGGCCGACCAGCGTTTGAAGTACGGCGAGGTCAAGGAAGTCATGCGAATCACGAAAGAGGCCGGCTTTCAGAACGTCGGTTTGATCGCGCAGAAGAAGCCTCAGGGCATGAGCCAGGCCGGCGCAGCCCCGGCGAAGTAAGGAGAACCTTTCCATGTCGATGGCCGCGGGAGGGACGGGGGACTACAAGAGCGACATCAACATCACGCCGCTCGTCGATGTCGTGCTCGTTCTCCTCATCATCTTCATGGTCATCACTCCGCTCCTGCAGATGGGCTATGACGTCAAGGTCCCGCCCAAGGCGCCCCCGAACATGACCGTGGCCGAGATCCCCCCGGACCAGCTCGTGGTGTCCCTCCTGCCGAACAACAAGATCTACCTCAACAAGCAGGAGTTGACGGCGCAACAGCTCTCCCAGCAGCTGGCGGACAACCTCAAGAATCGCCGCGACAAGACCGTGTTCTTTTCGGGCGACGACACCGTGCCGTACGGCGACGTGGCCCGGGTGATGGACCTGGTTCGAAACGCCGGGGCGAACAACCTCGGCATCGTCCTCGAAACCGTCTCCGTCCAGTAAGCGAGCCTCCGCGGTGGAGGCCAGCCGTCCTCCGCGCTCGCCCACCATCCGGTGAGTCCTGCCCCGAACCGAAAACTGACGACTGAATACTGATAACTTCTCTTCTGATATTCTTCCCCGCCTTTGCCCCGCCGCGGCGGGGCTCCCGGTTTCGAACGAAAAAAGATGGGAGTTCGCGGAATGCCTTACAGCTATGCCCTGCCCCTGATCCTGACGTTTTCCGTCGGATCTCTCTTCGTCGCCTGGTTCCTGGCGCGCTGGGTGCTCCGACGCGATACCGGAACCGACGCGATGCGGGAGATCTCCAACGCCATCAAGGAAGGCGCCCAGGCGTTTCTGCGGCGCCAGAACACGACGATCGGCCTGATGGCCGTCCTGCTCGCCGCCGTGATCTTCGTCCTTTACGCCTTTGTCCGCTCTCACCAGTCCTTCGACCCCGTTCCGACCGCCCTGAAGCTCGCCTTCTGGACGACCCTGTCGTTCGTCCTCGGCGCGGCCTGCTCGGTGTTCGCGGGGTACGTCGGGATGTGGATCTCGATCCGCACGAACATCCGCACGGCTTCGGCGGCGAGGACCTCGCTGAACGACGCGCTGCGGACGGCTCTCCGCGGCGGAGCCGTGTCGGGCCTCCTCGTCGTCTCGATGTCTCTTCTCGGCGTCGGCGGACTCTATTTCCTGGTCAGCCGGCTGACCGATGTGCCGCCGGGGCAGATCCCGCTCTTGATCGTCGGGTACGGCTTCGGCGCGTCGTTCGTGGCGCTTTTCGCCCAGCTCGGGGGCGGGATCTACACGAAAGCGGCCGACGTGGGGGCCGACCTGGTCGGCAAGGTCGAAGCCGGGATCCCGGAGGACGACCCGCGCAACCCCGCAGTCATCGCGGACCTGGTCGGCGACAACGTCGGAGACTGCGCCGGGCGCGGGGCGGATCTCTTCGAGTCCACCGCCGCGGAGAACATCGGCGCGATGATCCTCGGCGCGACGCTTGCGACCTCAGCGGCCGCGGCGGACCCGGGAGGCGTGGGCTTCTCGGCGGGCATCGTCGGCGTCATGCTCTTCCCGCTCGTGGCCCGGGCCTTCGGCCTTCTCGCGTCGATCGTCGGCGTCCTTCTGGTCAAGACGCGCGAAGACCAGGACCCCATGCAGGCGTTGAACCGCGGGTACTACGTCACATCCATCCTCGCCATCGCCGGGTTCTTCGTCGCCACGAAGTGGCTCCTCGCGAACCCGTCGTACCCGGACGCCTGGTGGAAGTATTTTCTGTGCGGCATCGTCGGTGTCTTGACCTCGATCGCCTTCGTCTACATCACCCAGTACTACACCGAGTACCGCTATCGGCCCGTGCGCGAAATCGCCGAAGCGTCGCAGACCGGGCCCGCGACCAACGCGATCACCGGACTGGCGATCGGATTCGAGTGCACGCTCATGCCGGTGATCGCGATCTCGATCGCCATCCTGTCGTCGTACAAGATGGGGATCTGGGCCATGCCCGGCGGCGGCCTGTTCGGGACCGCCGTCGCGACGATGGGGATGCTCGGGACGGCGGCGTACATTCTCGCGATGGACACCTTCGGCCCGATCACGGACAACGCCGGCGGCATCGTCGAGATGTCCCGCCAGCCGGAAGAGGTCCGCAAGAAGACGGACCGGCTCGACGCGGTCGGCAACACGACCAAGGCTCTCACCAAGGGATACGCGATCGGGTCGGCCGCCCTGGCGGCCTTCCTGCTTTTCTCGGCGTACCTGGACGAGCTCGGCAACTATGGCGCGAAGCTGGAAAGCGTCAACCTCGCGAAGCCCGAGGTCTTCGTCGGCGGGCTTCTCGGCGCGATGCTCGTCTTCTTCTTCTCGGGGCTCGCCATCAAGGCGGTCGGCCGGGCCGCGACGGTGGTCATCCAGGACGTTCGCGCCCAGTTCAAGGAGCATCCCGGCATCATGCTGGGGACGGAGAAGCCGGACTACGGCCGAACGGTCGACATCGTGACGCGGGGAGCGCTCAAGCAGATGATCCTCCCCGGGCTCGTCGCCGTCGGCACCCCCATTGCGGTGGGGCTCGTGTTCAAGCAGTTCGGCGTCGGAGCGGAAGCCGTGGCGGCCCTGCTCATGATCGGGACGATCACCGGCATCGTGGTCGCGACCTTCCTGAACAATGCGGGGGGCGCCTGGGACAACGCCAAGAAATACATCGAGACCGGCGCGTACGGCGGGAAGGGCTCCCCGACCCACAAGGCCGCGGTCGTCGGCGACACCATCGGCGATCCGTTCAAAGACACCGCCGGCCCTTCGCTCCACGTCCTCATCAAGCTGCTCGCCACGATCACGCTCGTGCTCGCCCCGCTCTTCATCTAGAGCGGAGGCGCGGCGGCGCGCGCAAGAAACGGCCCGGCATCCGCCGGGCCGTTTTGCCAGGAGAGGACACTCTCACTGACCCGGCGGGCGCATTCCCTTCATCATCTCCGACATGTCTTGAAACTCGACGTCTTTCGGGGGCGTGACCATCGCGTCGGGAATCGCGGCGTTCCATTCGATGTCCCGATTCCGTGTGGTCTGCTTGCCTCCGTCCGACTCGGTGATGACCTTGACGGGGAAATAGTGCAGGTCCGAGGCGAGCCAGGCCGTCTCTTTCCGGGGTCCGCCGGCGCCCGTGGCCGCCGTCGTCAGCACGTAAATCTCGCACGGGTGTCCGTCGATCGTTTCCGCGCCGATCTTTTTCCCCTTGGCCCGGTACTCGTCGATCCGGTTCGCGGCGTCGCCGCCGCCCGGGTGACGCTGAGCGGCGACAGCGCTCATCTTCATCCCGGTCTTCTCCCCCTCGGTCCACTGGTAGACCGTGTCGCCGGCCTTGACCATGTGCATCGTCATGCCCATCATCGCGGTCTTCGTGCGCATTCTTCCCTGCTTCAGCCACATCTCGGCCTGAATGGGCCCGGGCGAGGGCTGGCGCCCCCCTTCGATTTCGATTGTGGATTTCCAGTGCACCGACATCGGTTGCGCGAGCCCGGCCCCGGCGACCAGAAACCATCCGAGAAGCGCGGCAAAGGAACGGAGCAACTTCTTATCCATCTCGAGTCTCCTTTCGTGGGACCGGCCCGATACTAACCCGAGGAATCCGGGCGCAAATGGTTTCTCGCGGGCCGCGGGGAGACCCATCCGTGAGAAGAATCAGACGAAACGGCACAGCACCTCGTTGGAGAGCAGGAACCCGCGTTCGGAGAACAGCACCCGCCCGTCTCGCTCCTCCAGCACGCCCTCCTCGCGCCACGCCTGATAGTCCCCCCGAAGTCGGGAATCCGGCGACCCCGCCACGAAGGTCTCGAGCTCGGACCGCGGGACGCCGTCGGAGAGCCGCAACCCCAGCATGAGCTTTTCTCGCGCCGCGGCCTCGGCCCCGATCGGCTGGTCGAGCGCGGTCGGACGTTTCCCCTTTCCGATCGATTCGATGTAGACGGCAAGTGCGGAGACGTTTGCCCGCCGCCGGCCGTCCCAGAGCTCGTGGGCGGAGACGCCGAGACCCAGCGTCGGCTCGCGCCGCCAGTACTTGAGATTGTGACGGGCCTCGCGGCCGGGCCGCGCCCAGTTCGAGATTTCGTAGTGGGCCAGCCCGGCTCGCGCCAGCGTCCCGGACAGCTCGAGCCAGAGGTCCGCCTGCGCGTCGTCGGAGAGATACCGCTCCGGCCGGAGCCGGCGATCTTCCTCGATCGTCCGGGATTTCTCCGTCTCGAGCAGATACACGGACACGTGGTCGACGCCCGAGCCGGCCAGCTCTTGCGCGCTCCGTGCGAAGGTGTCGGGCGTTTGCTCGGGCAGCCCGAGGATCAGGTCACCCGAAACCGACAGCCCCGCGGCCAGGAGCGTCTCCAGAGCGGAGCGCGCCGCCCGAGCGTCGTGGCGCCGCCCGACGGCGGCGAGCTCCCGGTCGGAGAAAGACTGGACGCCGAGCGAGACCCGGTTGACGCCCGCCTCTTTCCAGGCGGCGACGGGCACTCGAGCGACGTCGTCCGGGTTCGCCTCCAGGGTCACCTCGGCCCCGGGCAACAGGCGAAAATGCCTCGCGAGCGCGGCATGCAACCGCGCGAGGTCCGCAAGCGGGATCCGAGAGGGCGTTCCCCCGCCGAAATAAACGGTGTCGAATGCCGCGCCCTGGGTCTCTCCGGCGACGAGAGCCGACTCCCCCTCGAGAGCGGCGAGATACGAGTCGCGAGACGAGTCGTCCGTCGAAACGACGAACGAGCAGTACTCACATCGCGAGACGCAGTACGGCAGATGGATGTAGATGCCGGAGCCGGACACGACGGCCGGCGCCGGGCCGGTCCCCCTCCACCGGGTCACGCGAGCGCCTCCCGGAGCGCCGCCTCGGCCTCCCGCGCGAGCTCGGGCCCGAGGGGAAAGGCCTTCCCGAAATTGCCTTCCCGGAGAACGGCGGCGAGGTCCCGCCCGCAGACGTCGATCCAGCGGACGGCGGCCTGAAGCCGCGCCGCGCGATGTTCGTCGGGGGCGTCGCACGCGGCTTCTTCCAGGCGCGAAGCAGCCAGCGCGTTCGTCCGAGGTTCCGCCGGTGCCGCGGGCCGGGGGGGAAGCGGGGCCAGGCCGGCGCGGCGAGCCGCCTGGCGCGCCTCTCCGAGCGCGAGCGGAAGTGTCTGCTCCCAGCCGGAGTGGTGCATGGTGTCGAAGAACGCCTCGGCCGCGCCGGGATCCACGAGCGTCCTCGCTTCGACGGCGGCCCTCCGGAACAGGGCGTCCGCGGCCGGCGGCAGCGCGAGGGCGAAGGAAGCTCCGGCCGCCGTTGCCTCCGCGAGAAAAGGAGCGCGAAATGCGGGCTCCGCGGTCCAGCCCGGGATGACCGGCCAGACGACGCCCGCGGGGAGGCCGAGAAGAGAGGCGGCTCGGAGCTCCCGGGCCGGACAGCCCCCGTGCGGAGACCAGGAAAAGAGCGCCACCGCAGGCGGCGGCCCGAGCGCGGTCCTGAGCACGCCCGGAAGGAACTCCGGAGGCCCGAGCGCGGCCGGCGGCGGGTCGAGAAGGTAGACGCCCCGGCCCGAGTCGAGGGCGCCTTCCACGGCGGCGCGGTAGGCGCCCCGCACCGCCTCCCCCGCAGCCCCCCCTTCGACGAGCGCCGGACCGGCGGTGGGCCGGGCGAGCGCGGCCGCCCACAGACGGCGGGAGGGCGGCCCCGCGAAAACGGAGCCCGAGGGCGGGCGGGTCACGAGGCGCCGCTCGAACGGGTCGAACCGGAAGAGAGGAGGCCCGATGTCCGGGGAGTAGGCGAACGCCCGGACGGCCACTCTCCGGCCGCCGAGGTCGAACTCGCCCGCTCGAACCGCGGGCCCGGCCGCCTCCTGGAAGAGGATCATCGGCCGCGGATGGCGCGGCGCCAACCGCGTGCGCCGTAGCGAGCGAACACGTCCACCTCGAAATTCACGGGGTCGCCCGCACGCGCGCCGCCAAGCGTCGTCTCGCGCCGCGTCTGCGGGATGACGGCGACGTCGAATTGCCGGCCGCGGCGGGACGCAACGGTCAGGCTGATGCCGTCCAGGGCGACGGAGCCCTTCTCCACGACGAATCGAGAGAGGCCCGGTGGAATGGAAAAGCGATAGGTCCACGAGTTTCCCGAGCGGGAGATCTCGCGGAGATGCGTCAACCCATCGACGTGCCCGAGGACGAAGTGGCCCGAGAGACGGTCGCCCCGGCGCAGGGCCCGTTCGAGGTTGACGGCCGCGCCGGCGGACAAGTGCCCGAGGTTCGAGCGGCGGAGCGTCTCGGAAGAAAGGTCCGCGACGAGCCGCCGACCGCCCTCCCGGGCCGTCAGGCAGACCCCGGAAACGCAGACGCTCTCCCCGCGCGCGAGCCGTCCCCAGGAGGCCGGCGGCAGGACGTCGAGACGCGCGCCGCCGCGTTGCCGCTCGAGCGCGACGACGCGCCCGAGCGCGCTCACGATCCCCGTGAACACCTGGCCCCCCTCGGGTCTTCGCCGGCGCCGTGCCCGATCACGAGACCCTTCCCGTGCAGAACAGGTCCTCTCCGACCGCCTCCCACTCGAGATCCGTCACGCGCGGGGCGCGGGCGAGCGGAAACCCGTCGCCGCCGACGCCCCCGGGCCCGGTCCCTCCGAGAACGCGAGGCGCGACAAACACCGCCACGCGGTCTACGAGACGCGCCCGGAAGAACTCCCAATGGGTTCGCGCGCCGCCCTCGACGAGAAGGCTCGTGATGCCTTCTCCCGCGAGGCGGCGGAGCAAGAGCGCGAGATCGACGGAGCCTGCCGCGCGGCCGGGGAGGCTCCACACGGGGATTCCCGCTCTCGCGAGCCGCCGCGCGCGGGCATTCCGCTCCGGGACCGCCGTGACGACGAGGGCGCTCTCGGATCGCGCGAAAACGCGGGCGGTCGCGGAAACCCGCAGACGCCCGTCGAGAACGATCCGCCGGTGGGGCAGGCGCCCGCTCCATCCCAGGCGCCGCGTCAAACGCGGGTCGTCGGCGAGCACGGTCCCCGCGCCGACCAGGATCGCGTCGTACTCCTCGCGGAGCGCGAGGGAGCGCCGCCGAGCCGCCGGTCCGGTGATCCAGCGGCTCTCTCCCCTTGCGCTGGCGGTTTTCCCGTCGAGAGTGGAGGCCCACTTCGCGAGAACGAACGGCCGCCCGAGCGAGACGAAGCCCCGGAACTTTTCGTTCTGCCGCTCCGCGCGCCGGCGCTCCTCGGCGCCGGACCAGACCGTCCGGACGCCGTTGCTGGCGAGACGCCGCAGACCGCGCCCCTGGACGAGCGGATGGGGATCCCGGCCCGCCGCGACGACCCGGGCCACGCCCGCGGCGAGGAGCGCGTCCGCGCAGGGAGGGGTGCGACCCTGGTGCGCGCACGGCTCGAGGGACACGTAGAGCGTCGCGCCGCGCGCACGCGATCCCGCTTCCGCAAGGGCCGCAGCCTCCGCGTGCGGCCCGCCGGCGAACCGGTGAAAGCCCTCGCCGACCACGCGGCCGCCCCGCACGAGGACGGCTCCCACGAGAGGGTTGGGCGCCACCGTGTAGCGGCCCCGCTCGGCGAGCTCGATCGCCCGCCCCATCCAGTCCGCGTCTCGAGCGCGGTCCCGCGAAGACGCCGCCCGCCTCCCCCGCCCTGTGGCCACGCTCAAACCGACCGGCCGGGGGAGCCGGCGACGTCCGCCGGCTCCGATTCGTCGTCTCCGAGAAGGGCGCGCGCATATTCGGACGGGTCGAAGGGAACGAGATCGTCCACTCCTTCGCCGACTCCCACGTACAGGACGGGCAACTTCAGCTCGCGATAGATCGCGAGGATGACCCCCCCCTTTGCGCTCCCGTCGAGCTTCGTCAAGACGACACCGGTCGCCCCGGCAGCCTCCACGAATCGCTTCGCCTGCGCGAGGCCGTTCCCTCCCGTCGTCGCGTCGAGCACGAGAAGTGTCTGGTGGGGGGCGCCCGGGATCTCCCGCTGCGCGACGCGCCGCATCTTGGCGAGCTCCTCCATCAGATTGTGTTTCGTGTGAAGGCGGCCGGCCGTGTCCACCAGCAGAACCGATACGCCCCGCGCCCGAGCCGCCGCCAGGGCATCGAACAGGACGGCGGACGGGTCGGCGCCCTCGCGGTGTCGCACGAGAGGGAGCGCGAGCCGGTCCGCCCAGATCTGGAGCTGCTCGATGGCGCCCGCGCGGAAGGTGTCGGCGGCGGCGAGCAGAACGTCCCGCCCTTCTCCGGAGAAGCGGCGCGCGAGCTTCGCCGCCGTCGTCGTCTTCCCCGAGCCGTTGACGCCGACGAGAAACACGACCTCGAGCGGAACCCCCGGCGACCGGGCGGGACGCGGGGCCGAAGCCAGCCACTTCTCGATCTCCTCGCGAAGGAGCGCCCGCAGCTGCCCGGCATCCGTGCGCCGCGTCGGGCTCGTCCGCGCGCGAATGGCCTGCGCGAGGAGAGCGGCCGTCTCGGCCCCGACGTCGGCCTCGACGAGAGTCTCCTCGAGCGACCGGACGACGGACTCGTCGAATCCGAGACTCTCCTGGACGGCCGTGGCGATCTTCTCGAGCACTTCCGTGTGGGTCATGAAGAGCCCGCGCTTGATCTTCGCGAAGACCGATTTTCGCGGGGGCTCCCCGGCGTCTCTCGAAGAGTCCCGGCCGTCCTTGCTCATGGGAGGCACATTATTTCCGATCGGGGAGGTACCCGCACGTCCCGGAAGATTGCGCGTTTCCGGGGGACGCGGATCGGAACCCCGTTGGAAGGCGCGAGCTAGGAAGGGGGTGTCGACTCGAGCAGGAGCCGGGCCTTCGAGCCGGCGTCGCCGCCCGGATCGAGCTCGACGGTCCGCTCGAGGTACCGCCGGCCGAGCGCATTCTTCTTCAAGCTGACGAGCGCGAGGCCCAGGCGGAGATTCGCGTCCGCGTTTTTCGGCTGGAGCCGCACGGCCTCCAGGAAATCCTCGGCCGCCCCCGAGAAGTTGCCGAGGGCTTCGCGGGTGGCGCCGCGTCCGATCAGCGCGTCGAAGGATTTCGGCTCCCGCGAGAGAGCGCTCGTGAAGGCGATCTCCGCCGCCGGGTAGTCCCCCTGGCGCTGGCGCATTCTTCCTCGATGCACAAGCGCATCGAAACGGTCCTCGGGAACGGGTGAGGCCTCGGCGACCCGGAGATCCTCCTCCGCCTCGAGGTAGCGGCCGAGCTCGATCCGGGCCATGGCGCGGTGGACGCGATAGGCGCCCTTGTCGGGAGAGAGTTTCACCGCCCGATCGAACGGCTCGAGCGAATCGCGCACTTTACTCTGCATGATCAGGGCGACTCCCAGGCCGTCGTACAGCTCCGGGTTCTTGGGGTCCGAGCGGATCACGTCGCGGTACGTCGTCTCCGCGTCGTGGAATCGATGATCGCGCAGGAGGACGGCCGCCATGCGCTCGTTCAAGAGCACTTCCGCCGAGGTCTTCGTCGCGCCGGAGGTGCTCCTGCAACCGCTCAGGAGCGCCCCCACGACGAGGGAGAGGATGGCGGGCAGCAGGAGCGGACGGGCTCCGGACATTCTCGAGCTCGAGCTCAAAACGCCTCCCGGAGCAGAACCTCGTCTTCGAGCCCCGGCGGGGCGACGGCAATGGCCATCAAGTCCCCCTTCTCCCAGGCCCGAAGGAACGCGGCGACCACGGTGGGATCGTAGCGCACGCCGGCGAAGGTGCGAATCTGCTCGATCACGAACTTCAGCTCCATCGCTTTCTGGTACGGCCGCGTCGTCGTCATCGCATCGAACGTGTCGGCCACCGAGACGATGCGCGCCTGGAGTGGGATGCGCTCGCCGGAGAGACCCTCCGGGTACCCTCCGCCGGCCCATTTCTCGTGGTGGTACTTCATTCCCGGAATGACGCCGGCGAGCTGAGGGATCGCCGACATGATGGCGGCGCCCTTGATCGGGTGCGTCTTGATCGCCTCGAACTCCTCTTCGGTCAGCGCCGTGGGCTTGCGGATGATGCGATCGTCGACGCCGATCTTTCCGACGTCGTGGAGCAGCGCCGAGAGACGGACCAGCTCGACGTCCTCGACCGGCAGGCCCATTTCGCGGGCGACCACGGCCGCGTAGGTCGCGACGCGCTCCGAATGCCCGCGCGTGTAGGGGTCTTTGGCGTCGATCGCCTCGGCGAGCGCCCGGATGGAAGAGAGAAAAAGCTCATGGTTCTCGCGCGCCGCGCGCTGGACGTCGTCGAACGCGACGCGGATCGACGCGCTCATTCGGTTGAAGCTCTCCGAGAGCGCCGCGATCTCCGCGGTTCCGCGGACCTCGAC
>DATNMZ010000286.1:0-2014 GCA_035602095.1 Thermoanaerobaculia bacterium | reverse complement strand
CGACGGCGACACGCACGGTCACGCCCGGGACCAGCGCCACGCCGACCCGGACGCCGACCTCTCCGGCCTCGGCGTACGCGGGAACCTGGACGGGGATCTGGAACAACACGACTTTCGGCTCTTCGGGATCGGCTTCGCTCGTGGATACCGTTAACACGTCGGCGCAGACGTTTCAGGCGACACTGACCCTCGGTGGAAACGTCTTCGGGGCAGGCACGCCGGCGCCCCAAAACTTCAGCGGCTCCTACGCCACGAACCCCTTCACCCAGTTCTCACCGCTCTTCGGCAACGTCACCATTACCTTCACCTCTCCGGGCACCTTCACGGGGAGCGCGACGAATGTCCCGAATCCCAACATCGCTCGGATCGATTTCACGGGCACCGCGACCACCCAGCAAATCCTGGTCAACTACACGATCACGTTCACGGCGTCCGGCGGTGGGGGGACGGCGGTCGGAACGATGACGCTCAATCACGTGAGCTGACGCCCGAGAAGGTCCGCCGCCGGACGGAAGGTCAGCCCGATTGCCCGCCGGGGAGCAGCCGCCGCTCCCAACTCGCGGAGAGAGCCGCCGCATCGCCGGCGGCGGCCTCGGCCGGGAACACGTGCACCCGGATCTGGAAGTTCTGGCAGAGGATCCAGAAGAACCGCTCCTCGAACAACCGGCCGTCCAGGGCTGCGATCAGCTCGGGCGAATAGCTGATCCGGACTCCCTGGATCGCGACGCCGCTCGCGATCGCCTCCTGGAACGAGCCGACATAGAAACGGTGGCGCCTGCGGGCGATGATCCCTTCGGGAAAGACGAGCACGGTCTTGCCCTCGCTCCAGACCTTCCGCATCTCCTCTCGCGCGTCGCGGCGGCTGTCCGCATCCTCCTCTTCCACGAAGATCGCGCTGCGCCGTAGCAGCCACCCGAGAAAGAACCAGGAGCGGATCTCCCGCATCGCGACGGGGTGGCAGGCGGGCCACAGATAGAAGATCGGGATCAGGTCCACATAGCTCACGTGGTTGGCCACGACAAGCTGCGCGGCGGGATCCGGGGCGGCGCCCGTGATCACGAGCTCGCGGCGGCAGACCCGGCTCGCGAAGGCCGCCCAGACCCGGCAGGCGCCCCGGTTTCCGGTGGCCCGTGCGAAGAGAAAGCAGACCAGCGCGGAGACGGCCAGGAGCGGCAGGCGGTAGAGAGCTCTCAGGTAGATGAGTGGATTGGAATTCACGTGGCCCGGAATACTAAGGGAGCCGCGGAGGGGCGCACGGTTCGGAGCCGGCGGATAGAATCGCCCCCACGCGAAAAAGGAGCGGCATGTCCCGGACAGCCCAGATCCTCCTCTCGATCGCCGGCGTCGCGGTTCTGGCGGTCGTGTTGATCGGGTTGATCTCGACGGACCGCGCCCTGCCGCGGGTCACGGCGGAAAGGGTCGGGCGGCACGACATCGTTTCCCGGGTGACCGCGAACGGCAAGATCCAGGCGGAAAAGAAAGTGGAGATGTCGGCGCTCGTGATGGGGCAGATCGTGAACCTCGCCGTCCGCAACGGCGAGCGGGTCCGAAAAGGGGACTTCCTGCTCCAGATCGACCGGCGCCGGGCGGCCGCCGAGGAGGAGGGCTCCGCGGCCGCGCTGCAGGCGAGCCTCGCCGCCCGGGACGCCGGGCGCGCCGCCGTGGAACAGGCTGAGCGCGATTTCGAACGGGCCCGCCGGAACTACGAGACCCGCATCCTCCCGGAGGCCGAGCTCGACCGGGCACGCTTCGCGCTCGACACGGCGCGCGCGAACCTGGACGTCGCACAGAGGCGCATCGAACAGAGCCGCGCGAACTTGAACGCGTCCCGCGACAGCCTTTCGAAGACGAATGTCCGAGCTCCGATCGACGGCGTCGTCACCTCCCTCTCCGTGAAAGAGGGGGAAGTGACCGTCCTCGGGACGATGAACATTCCGGGCACCCAGCTCCTGACGATCTCGGACATGTCCCGCATCGAGGCCGTTCTCATGGTGGACGAGACCGACGTGCCGCG
>DATNMZ010000285.1:0-9284 GCA_035602095.1 Thermoanaerobaculia bacterium | reverse complement strand
CGATGAGTCTGGGGAGAATAGAGAGGTCGGTCACCGTGGACGTTCCGGTCGAGATCCCGTTCGTGAAGGGGGAGTTGAAAGGGACCACGACTTTAGCGACGACGCCCGGCGGGCCCTCGTGAATGTGGGCGGCGCTGATGTTCGCAAGGTCGGGAGCCACCAGCACATAGACCACGGTTCCCGCCGCTGGATCGACCGTCACCTTGGCGAATCCCACCGCCGTCGGGTCTGCCGCGGGGGTGGTATTCGTCAGTTCGTTTGCGCCGATGAGAACGGCGTAGTAACTCGAAGTCCCGGGGTTTGTAGCGTTCGCCTCGGTCTGCGCATTCAGGCCCGCCGCCAGGAAACAGCTCGCGGTCAAGAACAGGAGAATCGATTTCTTCATGGCCCCTCCTCGGGTTTGCAAGTTCGCTCGCGGAGACATCGCGCCCCTCCGGCGCGGAAGCTATCGCGCGAGTCCCGGAGGAATCGGGCCTTCAGGGAACCCTAAGGGAAAAGGAGAAGCGCGGCCCGGGGGCCTCCCGAGGAGTGAGCCCCGGCGGCCCGGTCAGCGGACGGAGGAACTCAGCGCTTCGACCGCCGACTGGAACATCTTCAGGCCGCCGGCATTGCCGAGAAGGGGCTCCGAGCAACGGTCGGGGTGAGGCATCAGGCCGACGACGTTTCGCTCGCGGTTGCAGATTCCGGCGATCCCCCGCTCTGCCCCGTTGGGGTTCGAGGCGTCGGTCACCTGCCCGAGCTCGTCGCAATAGCGAAACACGATCCGGCCTTCCGCTTCGAGCTCGTCGAGCACGGAGCCCGTGGCCGTGTAGTTGCCCTCCATGTGGCCGATCGGCATCTTCACGACCGCCCCCCGCTCGTAGAGGCGCGTGAAGGGCGTGTCCGCGGTCTCCAGTCTGAGGTGCACGTCCCGGCAGACGTAGCGCAGCCCGCGATTGACGCGCATCGCCCCCGGCAGGAGGCCCGCCTCGAGCAGCACCTGGAAGCCGTTGCAGATGCCGAGAACCGGGCCGCCCTCTTTCGCGAAACGGGCGACGCCTTCCATCACGGGCGAGAAGCGCGCCAGGGCCCCGGCGCGCAGATAGTCCCCGTAGGCGAATCCGCCGGGAATCACGACGACGTCCGCGCCCCTCAAGTCCGTCTCCTGGTGCCAGATGAGCTGCGCCTCGCAGCCGAGAATCTCCGAGACGACGTGCTCGCAGTCGCGCTCGCAGTTGGAGCCGGGGAAGACCACGATCGCGAACTTCAAAGAGAGCCTCTCACGCTTCAATCTCAATCGACCACGCGCACGTCGTACCCTTCGATCACCGTGTTGGCGAGGAGCTCCTCGGCCATCCGGCGCGCCTGCGCCTCGGCGGCCGGCCGGTCGCAGTCCGCGAGATCCAGAAAGAACACCTTGCCGGCGCGGACGCTCTCCACGCCGGCGTGCCCGAGCCGGACCAGGGCCGCCGCGATCGCCTTGCCCTGGGGGTCGAGGATTCCCTCGCGCGGATAGACCCGGACTTCGACCTTCACGCGTCGAACGGATCGTATCCGAGAATCTGGTCGGCGACGTCGGCGACCGCGGCGCACTCCGCCCGTTCGAGCGCCTCGCCCAAAGCGGCCAAGACCAGGGCCGGGGCGTTGTTCGTGCGGGAGAGATGTGTCGCGAGGACCCGCCGCAGCCGCGAGCCGGCCGCGGCCCGGACCGCGTCGGCCGATTGCCGGTTGGAGAGATGGCCCCAGCCGCCGGAGATGCGCTTCTTCAGGAACCACGTGTAGGGGCCGTCCCGCAGCATGTCCTCGTCGTGGTTGAACTCGAGCAACAGCGTCGTCGATCCCCGAAGGAAATCCACGAACTCCGGCTCCGCGCGGCCAAGATCCGACGCGACCACGAGCCGCGCCTCGTCCGCCTCGAAGGCGTAAACGACCGACTCGTTCGCGTCGTGCGGCGTCGCAAACGCCCGGAACCCGAGCGCCCCGACGCGCCCGTCCCGCAGGGGCTCGATCGGCACGAACGGCGAAAAGAGATCCCCTTCGAGTCCGAGCGCGGCCGCCGTCCCGGGAGTCGCGAAGACGGGGCATCCCCAGCGCGTCGAGAACGAAAGGGCGCCGGAGGAGTGGTCGTTGTGCTCGTGGGTCACGAAGATGCCCGCGATCGAGTCGGGCTCGATGCCGCGGGCCCGCAGCCGGCGCTCGATCTCGCGGCCCGAGAGGCCCGCGTCGACCAGGACGCGCGTCCCTGAGCTCTCGACGACGCACGAGTTCCCGCCGGAACCGGATGCGAGGACGCAGACGCGCATTGAGATCAGATTAGCAGAAGGGACCCGGAATCGGGGAGAGTCTCAGAGGAAGGGGCGGAGCGTTCCCATCGCGAGGATGCGCGAGACTCCGGCGCCGGTCCTCGCTTCGATCCGGAGAAGATCGTCCGGGCCGATGTCGCGCGAAGCGATTTCGAACTTCCACCTCCTCCGCGCTCCTCCGCCCAACGCCGGGCGGATCTGGCGAATCTCATTGCGCACGAGAAACAGGACGTCCGTCTCCGAATCCGATTCGACGAAGCCTCCCGCGACGAGGTTTTCGCGCCCGTGGATCTCGAGGGCATCGAGCTCTCCGCGCGGGACTCGCGGGATTACGAGAGCCGCTTCCGGGAGCGCCGGAGGGCTCGAGAGCAGGTACAGGTCCTGATGGCCGCAGAGCCCGAATGGCTCGAAGTGGAGGAGCCCCTCGCCGCCGGACGCCCGGGCGGCCGCCCCGCGGACGAACTCCGGGAGCACCCACGAGGTCCCATAGTCTTGCGGAGCGATCCGCCGCGTCTCGCTTTCGCCGCGAAACACGATGCCCGTCGACCAGTCCGCCGGCTCCGAGAGCAGGGTCTGCCCGTGAACGCTGAAAAGCAGCAGACCGCCCGGGGCGAGCAGCGCGTAGAGGCGGGCGAGCCATGCCTCGAACCGGTCCGCGGGCATGTGACTGAAGAAGGAGGAGGCGGCGATCGTGTCGAACCGGCGTCCCGGCGCGAAAGCTTCGGCTCGAGCGGTGGAAACCAGGCCACGCACGCCGAAAGAGGCCTCGCAAAACGCGACCGCGTTCGGATCGACGTCGCAGATCCAGACCGCCTCCGGAGAGATCTCCCGCACGAGATACCGGGTGGCGCGTCCGAAGCCGCTCGCGAAGTCGAGCAGGGTCCCCGCGTTTCGGGTCGCAAATCGCCAACGGCGTGCGGCGAAGACCGTATCGGCGATCTGCCGCCCGGTGCTGAAATAGAGGACCGCGGCGGCCTCCCGGGAGCCTCGCAGGGATTGGAGGTTCCAGGAGAACATCTCGTCGGCCGGGTGGATTTCGCGGACGAACCGGGGGTCGCCGTCCGTCAAGCTCGCCACGTACTCTTCGACGACCGGGGAAGGAGGCATGCCGGCCCTGACTAATGTCCTGTCACGAAAGCCTGGATAGAGAGACCGGTCGTAGGGACGGCCCGCTCGTCCCCGCCCGCGGACGGCCGCAAGAGCCGCCTTCAATCGTGCCCCGTTTCCCGATCACCCGATCGCCGATCACCCGATTCAAGAGCCTCCCGTCGAACCGAAGCCCCCGGAGTCGCGGGGGGTCGCCGCGAGCGCGGCGGCTCTTTCGAACCGCGCCCGGACGACGGGCGCGAAGACGAGCTGCGCGATGCGGTCGCCGCGCTCGATCGTCACGGGCTGCGTGCCGAGGTTGGCCACGATGACCTGGATCTCGCCGCGGTAGTCGCTGTCGATCGTGCCGGGGGCGTTCAAGGCCGCGAGGCCGCGGTTCAAGGCGAGCCCGCTGCGCATCCGGACCTGCCCTTCGTAGCCGCCCGGAATGGCGACCGCGATGCCCGTTACGATCGCGCAGCGCTCGCCGGGCGCGAGCGTCCGCGGCGCGGCGATCGCCGCGCGCAGGTCGCAGCCGGCGGACCCCGCCGTCGCGTACGCGGGAAGGTCCAGCCCTTCGCCGTGGGGGAGGACGGCGATGGGTACGGTGATGTCGGGCATCGGGGGCAGACTAATCTAACCCGCGCTGGCGGGTTACGGCTGTCAGCTGTCGGCTGTCAGCCGGTCGGCTCAGAGCGCGCCGGCGAGATCGAGAGCCGAGACGGGGAGCTTGCCGACGTTGCCGACGACCGCGAGCGAGAGGACCCGCCCGTCGAAGAGGCGCTGCGCTTCCTCGCCGACGTCGTCCTGCGTCACCGATTCGACCCGCGAGATCCACTCCTCCATCGGCGCGACCCGGTCGAAGTAGAACTGCTGCCGCGCGTGCGCCGACATGCGCGAAACGGTGGACTCCAAGGCGATGATCATGTTTCCCTTGAGGTTTTCCTTCGCCCAGGCGAGCTCGCGCGGCCGGACGCCGTCGCGCTTCAACTTCTTGAGCTCTCGCAGCGTCACCTCGAGGACCCGGCCCAGGTTCTTCGGGGCGCAGGCGGAGTAGATCGTCTCGTAGCCGCCGAGCCGGTAGGAGTTGAGCGTGGAGGCGACGGAGTAGGCGAGCCCGCGCTTTTCCCGCACCTCCTGGAAGAGCCGCGAGGACATGCCGCCGCCGAGGACGATGTCGAGGAGGTTCGCCGCGAACCGGCGCTCGGACGCCTGCCCCGGACCTTCGACTCCCAGACAGACGTGCGCCTGCTCGAGCCCGCGCCGGGATTTCAACTCCAGGTGCTGATGGCCTCGCGGACGGCCCGCGACCCGCGAGCGCCGGGGCGAGGATGCCCGGGTGAGGCGGCGCCGGAAGAGCTTCTCGATGGCGGCCACGCACTCCCCCGCCCGGACGTGGCCGGCCACGGACACGATCACGTTATCGGGCGTGTAATGGGACCGGTAATACCGGTAGAGGTCCGCGAGACCGATGCTCTTGACCGTCTCGGCAGTGCCCAGGATGGGGGCGCCGAGCGGGTGCGTCCTCCAGAAGGAGCGGACGAACATCTCGTGGACGAGGTCGTCCGGGTCGTCGTTTGCCTCCCCGATCTCCTCCAGGATGACTCCGCGCTCCATCTCGATGTCTTCCCGATCGAATGCCGGGGACAGGACGATCTCGCCCAAAAGGTCGAGCGCCTCCGCGAACCGGGAGTCCAGTGTGTGGGCATAGAAGCCCGTGTACTCCTTGGTCGTGAAGGCGTCCACGTCGCCGCCCAGCCGGTCGATCGCCCGCGCGATCTGGACGCTCGACCGCCGGCGGGTCCGCTTGAAGAGGACGTGCTCCAAGAAATGCGAGATTCCCTGCCGCGCGGGCCTCTCCTGACCGGACCCGGCGCCGACGAAGATGCCGAGAGCGAGCGAGCGGACGTCCTGCATCTCGTCGACTAGGACAGTTGCACCGTTCTCGAGGATGAATTTTTCGACCATGAAAGGGCTCCCGGCAGGCGGGCCTATTCTATCTCGCCGGTGCCGGGTAGGGCGCGGCCATCCGGACAGAATTAAATCTTTTGGGTAGAGCTAGTTAGGACGCATCGGGGTGCCCGATGGCACCGGCGTCCGGCGCAAGCCGAGTGGGTCATTGGAGACACCCGACTCGCGGTCGGCATCGCCGACGATGAAGCGCCACTCGTCGTAGTACTTGCGGCCCCGCCACTCCTGCAGAGCTTCCTTGTGCACTTTGGAGCGAACCCCGACGATGGGGCCGACCACCTGCGGCTGGCCCGGTGTCCCGAAGGGCCCGGGAGCCGGGGTCGGCGTCGGGGGCGGCCCGCCCGGCTGCCCGGGTGCCGGCGCGGCCGTGCCCTGAGGAAGGGCGTCCGGAGTGTTCCAGATAAGCAGGTACCAGTCCGCGCAGTTGCAAATGGGATCCTTCCAGAGCTGCCGGATCGTCCGCGGGTTGTTCTCCATGAGCTCCTTCAACGTGTTGGGGTAGCGTCCGTACCGCCTCTGGAACAGGCCGATCGCCCGCGCGTACTGCTTTCCCCGGAAGAGGAGCTCCTGCTCGCGGTCCCGCTTGCCGATGTTGCCGAGCGCCGGCCCCACGGCGGCGATCACGATCGAGAGGATGAGCATCCCGATCACGACGGCGACGAGCGTGTAGCCCTGGACGGCTCGGGGCCGGCAGTCGGAAAACGGCAGACGTCTCACCAGTCCTTGTACAGCGTGCCGTCGAGCGCCTTGGCCTGCGAGCCGCTGTGGACGTCGATGACCCCCGGCGAGGCGATCGCCGCGGGATCCGAGCCGGGGGCGTCGGCTGCGGGCGCCTCTTCGTACGCCACGACCCAGGTCTCGGCCGACTTGGTCATCGGGTCGAGGGGGATCTTGCGCACGTAGCCGTCCGTCACCAGCGTCTGGAGGTCGGGGGGATAGTTCCCCTTGTCCCCGTGGTACTGGTCGATGACGCTTCGGAGCGCGAAGAGGTCCTCCTTCAGAGCCGCCTCCCGGGCGCGCTGCGGCGAGTCCCGCAGGGCGGGAACCGCGATGGCCGCGAGGATCCCGATGATCGTCATGACCACGAGGAGCTCGAGGAGGGTGAAGCCCCTTTGGAACCGGGGCCGGGAATCGGGAATCGGGAATCGGGAATCGTTCCCGAGGCAGGCGCTTCGCTTCGGCACTGTGAGCTCGTCTCCGGAATGCCATCCCGGCCGTGAGGCGTGAGGCGTGAGGTGTGAGGCGGAGAACGACCGGGTACCGGACTCTCCGGGCCGTCGATTCCCCATTCCCGATTCCCGATTTCCGTCTCTCATCACCAGTCCTTGTAGTAAGTGCCGTCGATCCCCCGGCCGTTCGAGAGGGAGTAGACGTCGTAGACGTTCTGGCTGCCCCAGGCCGTCGACTTCGGATCGTCCTGATAGGAGCGCAGACCCCACTCCGGCTTCTTCGTCATGGGATCCACCGGGACACGGCGGAGAAACTTCTGCTTCTTGGCGACCTGCCCCACAAGACTGACGCCCTCGACGAGCGTCTCCAAGTCCGGCGGGAACCCTTCCGCCCCGAGCCGGGGCGCGATCAGTCCGGAGTCGGAGAACAGCTTGTACTTGTCGATGGCGTCCCGCATCAGGCGCAGCTGGAACTTCAGCTCGAGCTCGTCCTGGCGCTTGGCCGTGTAGCGGGCGACCGGGACGACCATCGCCGTCAGGATCGCGATCATCGCCGCGACGACCGCGAGCTCGACGACGGTAAAGCCCCCCTGCCGGGCGCGGGGGCGTAGGTCAGCAAAGCCCCGCGGCTCCCGCCTCGCGGCGCGATTTACCGGCGGCCAGGCCTCCGGAACGCGGCTCACCGCACCTCCACGGTAGCCTCCGCGAAGCTGGCGGAGGAGGCGCCGGGCTCGAAAGTGAGCTTCGATGAGCCCGGTTTGACCCCCTGCAGCACGATCTCCGCGAGAGCCTTCGTTCCGGAGATGGACACGGCGTTGGGGATCGCGAGGACGACGCGCCCGGACTCGACGTGCGAATCCGCCACCCCGCCGTCCGGCAGGATCGCGCGCACGGAGACGACCGTCACAAACGCCGGGTCGAACCGGATGGTCAGAGCGCTGTTCGCGGCGCCGTTTTCTCCGGTCGCCCGGACGAGGATCGAGCGCTGCTGGCCCGGGGCGAGCGCGATGCTCGCCGGCGCGAAGTCGAAGAGCAGGCCGGCCTGCGACGGGGCGTCCACGACGACGGTGTTGTCCACGGTCGCGGCGTTGCTCTTGAAGGGCCGGACCTCTCCCTGCGGAGGCACGGCCTCGCGGGGCGACGGCCGGAAGGGATCGGAAGGCGGCGTCGCCGGGGCGAGGTTCTGGCCGGGCGACTGAGCGGGCGGGTTGGGGGCCGGGCTGGAACGGGGCGCCTGCACCTCACGGCGGAAGTCGAAGGGGCCCGCGCCGCCCGGGGACTCGATGCGTGGAGTGCCCTGAAACGAGATGTTGGCGTCGGTGCCCACGTACACCGGCATCAGGTCCTCGTCGGTCACGTCCGGGATGCGGATGATGTGCGGCGTCAAGGTCAGGACGAGGTCGGTCGTCTTCTGGCCGCGAGTCTTGTCGGAGAACAGGCGCCCGAGAATCGGGATGTCGCCCAAGAATGGCACGGTGGTGGTTCCTCGGGTCTTGTCGGTCCGAAAGAGGCCCGCCAGGAAATTCGTCTCTCCGTCCCGCAGCCGGATGTTCGACGAGATCGTTCGCGTGCCGATCGTGGGCTGGCTCTGGCCGGCGGTGAAGGTGACCGTTTCCCCGAGCTGGGACACCTCCAGGGTCAGCTTGAGCGTCACCTCCTTGTTGTGGTGGACCCGCGGCTCGACTTCGATCTTGATGCCGACGTCCTGGTATTGGAACGAGGTAATCGGAACGATGGCCCCGCCGACCGTGTTCGCCGTGTTGAAGGTCGTCGTCGGGATGGGGACCTTGTCTCCGATCACGAGCTGGGCCTTCTGTCCCTCCGAGATCCGGAGCTGAGGCTTCGCCAGGAGCTCGGATTCGGTGTTGTTCTTGATGAAGTTGTACGTGATCGAAGGGATGTTGAAACCGAAGGAGCGGATCGAGAGCTGCTTCAACTGGTCCCAGGTGAACGTGCCCGCCGCCAGGGTGCCTCCGAGATCGGTTGTCCCGCCCGGCGCGGGGATCCCGGCGCCGACGCTGTAGCCGGAGAGGAGCAGGCCGATGTCCGTCAGGCGGTTCGTGTTGATCTGGAGGAGCTCGACGTCGATGACGACCTCTGCGAGCTGCTTGTCGTTCTGATCGACGATCCGCTCGGCGATCGCCACCTTGTCCGCGGTGTCCCGCAGAGTGATCGAGTTTTCCGCCTTGTTGATCGAGATGCGCGACGTCTGGAGAAGCTGCCGCAACGCATTCGACACGTCCGTGACGTCGCCGTTGCTCAGGAAGAAGGTCCGGATCACGAGATCCTCGTACGTCTTCCGGTTCGCCGGCGTGTCCTGGGCGATCAACATCGTCTTCTCGTCGATCACCTTGTAGAAGTGGTTCTCCTGGCGCATGAGCGTCTCGAGCGCGTTCTGGAAGCTGATGTTCGTCAGAACGATCGCGACGTTGTCGTCCTTCAACTGCGGGTCGAAGATGACGTTGATCCCGGCCGCCAGGGCGAGCGACTGGTAGATCTGCTTGATCGGCTTGGGCTGCGGGAAGTTCAGGTTGATGGGCTTGTCGCTGGACGGCTCCAGCAAGGGCATGACGGCCCGGGCGCCGCGCGACTTCTTCTTGATCTTCTCCATGTGGGAATCGGAGTTGCGCTCGGCGTCCCTTTGCGCGAGCTCGTCCTTGGCCTTGCGCAGCTCGACGACCGCGTAGTCGTTGGTCGGGTCCATGAGCACGGTCTGCTCGATCTCGATGACCGCCAGGTCCGGCCGGCCCGATGCGCGATACATCTTGCCCTTCTC
>DATNMZ010000284.1:0-2707 GCA_035602095.1 Thermoanaerobaculia bacterium | reverse complement strand
GGCGGGCGGAATCGGGAGCCGACGCCGACGTACTCGTTTCCGTCGTCGTGCCCGTGCTCGCTGTCGTTTCCGCGGGCTTCTGCTGGCAGGCGAAGAGCGGCAGCACAAGGGCCGCCGCGAGAATCGTCCGGTGAATTGGATTCGAAGTCATTTCTTTTCTCCTCAGGTTCATTCGTGCGGGTTGCTCTTCCGCCAGCAAGAGCAAGCCCCGTGCCCGGCGCGGAGACCTCTGCCGGGCGGGCGTTTTCTGCCCGCCGGCCGGAGGAGAGGAATCGGCTATCGGCTATCAGCTATCAGCCGTCAGCTATCCGGTTACCTTCGTTTCCCGTTTCCCGTTTCCCGTTTCCCGTCTTCCCGTCTTCCGGTTTCCCGTCCTCCTCAGCGCCGCGGCCCGCGAGGTCCTCTCGGTTCGTCCCGGGGACCGCGCCGGTCGTCCCGTTCCTCTTCGCCGCCCCCGGCCGGGGCTAAGGCCATCTCCGCCTCGAGCTCCTCCTTGGAGAGAGCCTGCTTGCGAGAGAGCTTGATCTTGCCCATCGGGTCGACCGCGATGATCTTGACGGTGACTTCGTCGCCTTCCTTGACTACGTCGGTCGTCTGGCGCACGCGATACGGCGCGAGCTCCGAGATGTGCACGAGCCCGTCCTGGCCCGGCAGGATCTCGACGAAGGCCCCGTAGGGCTCGACGCGCCGGACCTTGCCCCGGTAGACCTTCCCGATCTCCGGCTCCTGGGTCAGGCTCTCGATGATCTCGATCGCGCGGAGGGCCGCCGCCTCGTCCGACGAAGCGATGGAGACCTTGCCCGAGTCCTCGACGTCGATCTTGCAGCCCGTCGATTCGATGATCGATCGGATGGTCTTGCCTCCGCTGCCGATCACGTCCCGGATGCGGTCGCGGGGGATCTGCATCGTGAAGATGCGCGGGGCGTAGGGAGAGATGTTCGCGCGGGGTTTCTCGAGGGCGGCGGTCATCTTTTCGAGGATGTGAAGCCTGCCCGCGCGCGCTTGCTCGAGAGCCCGCTCCAGGATCTCGCGGCGAAGTCCCTTGATCTTGATGTCCATCTGGAGGGCCGTGATGCCCTCGCGCGAGCCCGCGACCTTGAAGTCCATGTCTCCGTAGTGGTCCTCCTGGCCGGCGATGTCGGTCAGGATGGCGAATCGGTCGCCGTCGGACACGAGTCCCATCGCGACGCCCGCGACGGACGCCTTGATCGGCACGCCGGCGTCCATGAGCGCGAGCGTTCCGCCGCAGACGGTCGCCATCGAGGAGGAACCGTTGGATTCGAGAATGTCCGACACCACCCGGACCGTGTACGGAAAGGCGTCTTCGTTCGGAAGGACGGGCGAGAGGGCCCGGCGCGCGAGGTTTCCGTGGCCGATGTCGCGGCGCGATGGACCTCGGAGGAACTTCGCCTCGCCCACGGAGAAGGGCGGGAAGTTGTAGTGGAGCAGGAAGGTGTGCTCGAGCTCCCCCTCGTACTCCTCGATGATCTGAGCGTCGTCGGACGTCCCCAGGGTCGCGGTGACGAGCGCCTGGGTCTCCCCGCGGGTGAAGAGCGCCGACCCGTGGGTCCGGGGAAGAAGCCCGACTTCGCATTCGATCGCCCGCACCTCGTCGAAAGCCCTCCCGTCGAGTCTCTGGTTCTTTCCGAGAATCGTCTGGCGCGTGAGAGTCTTGACGAGATCATCGACGGCCTTGGCCGTCTGCTGCTTCAGTTGCGTCTCCGTCTCCGGGATCATCGAGACGGCCGCCTTCTTGACGGCCTTGATCTCGGCGTAGGAGGCGATCTTTCCCTTCATCGTGAGGGCCGCCATCATCGGGGCCTCCCACTTCTGACGGACCTCCGCGGCGACCGCGGGGGTGTACGCCTCCGGAGCCTTCCAATCGGGCTTCAGATACCCCGCCTTCCGCTGCAGCTCCTTCTGGGCCGCGACGATCGAACGGACGAACTCGTGTCCAAAGAAGATCGCGTCGATCATCGTGCGCTCCGAGACCTCCCGGGCGCCCGCTTCGACCATGACGACGGCATCCTCCGTCCCGGCGACGATGAGATCGACGTCGGACTTGTCCCGCTCGGCGTTGGTCGGGTTCACGATGAATTTTCCGTCGATGCGGCCCACGCGAACGGCGCCGACCGGGGTGTAGAACGGAATGAGGGAGCAGGTGAGGGCGACGGAAGCGCCATTCAAGGCGAGGACGTCGGGATCGTTCTGCCCGTCCGCGGAGAGAACGAAAGCGATCAGCTGGGTCTCGTGGTTGAACCCCTTCGGGAAGAGCGGGCGCATCGGCCGGTCGATCAGACGGGATGTCAGCGTTTCCTTCTCGGTGGGCCGGCCTTCGCGCTTGAACCAACCGCCGGGGATGCGGCCGGCCGCGTACGTGTTCTCGCGATAGTCGACCGTCAGGGGAAAGAAATCGGCGTTCTCCTTTGGCTCCTTCTGAAACACGGCCGTCGCGAGGACGACCGTGTCACCAAATCGGACCACGGCGGAGCCGTCGGCCTGCTTGGCGAGCTTGCCGATCTCGATGTCGAGTGTGCGGTTCCCGAGGGGAACGGATACGGTGTGGCGCATGACAGTTCCTTTCGATACGGCGGCGGGAAGGGGCGGGAGAACGCGGGGCGCTCGCCCCGTCGCGTTCGAGCAAGGCCCGGCCCGTCGGCCGGAAGTTTACTTACGGAGTCCGAGCCGCTCGATGAGCCGGTGGTAC
>DATNMZ010000283.1:0-12496 GCA_035602095.1 Thermoanaerobaculia bacterium | reverse complement strand
CGACGGCGACCGGACCTTCTTGTAACCCGCCAAACGTCGCGCGAGGCAAACGTGAGACCGGTCCCGCGCGGCGTTCTCCGGCACGCTGATTCTGCCAAAAACCGAGATCGGCGGCAGATCCTGGATTGCGCTCTGACCCGGGCCTGACCCCAGAGGTAGTTGTCAGTCATCAGTCCTCAGTTCTCAGGTTCCGGGGCGCGCCCTCACGGAACCGATGACTGATAACTGATAACTCCTGGTGGGCCGGGAACGATGATGCTCCGCGGGCCCACCCGAGCGTTTGATAGAGTCCGTGAAAACCGGGGAGGGCGACATGACCAGAGGACGTTTCTTCGGCTTCTGGGTTGTTCTGGGCCTCATCGTCAGCGGCGCGGCCGCGGCAGAGACCGCCTACACGACCCGGACGGTGAACATGCGCGCCGGTCCGGGCACCGAATACCCCGTCGTCGAGCGCGTCGGGCCCGGCGCGCCGGTCGAGGTCGCCGGGTGCCTCGACGGCTGGGGCTGGTGCGACGTCATCGCGGGGCCCGATCGAGGCTGGGTCTCGGGGGGCTATCTCGAATACCCGTACGAGGGTCGGCGCGTTTCGATCCTCCACCGCGGCGGCTGGATGGGTCTGCCGATTGTGACCTACTCGGCCGGCCCCTACTGGGATTCCTATTACCGCGGCCGCCCGTGGTACGGAAGACGCTCCTATTGGGTCCATCGCTCTCCCTCGGTCTACTACGGTTCGCCGGGTGTCCGGCATTCGGGACCGCCCGTCGTCTACCATTCCGGGCCGGGGTATCGGTCGCGGGCGTACGCCCCGGGGCCGAGACGCGACTCGCGCGCGGCTCGGCCGAGGGCCGAGGCGCGGTCGGCGCCCCGGCGGGAAGTTGCGCGACCGCAGTCGCAGCCGGAGCGTTCGCGTGCCGTCCGGCCCGAATCGAAGCGACCGGCGAATTCCGGCCACGGCCAGCGCGAGAACAAGTCCAGACCTCCCCGCTGATCGCGGGCACGCAACCGTTTCGATGGAGGCGAAGCCGCTCGCGGATCAGATCCTCGCGATCCGGCACCGGCCGTGAGCGGCATTCTGCAGCTTCTGCGGGTCCTCGGAGTCACGGAGTCGGGAAACGGGAAAGGGGAAACGGGAAAGGGGAAACGGGAAAAGGGAAACGAGAAAACGAAAGCGTGAAGGGTCGGTAGTGTCCTAATTCCTGTCGCCGGTCGGTTATTCTGTACATCCCCTCGACATGGACACCGTGATCGACCTTCTCCGCGTCCCGGCCTCCGCTCGCGTGGATCGGCCGGCTCTCCTCGGGCTCGGGAGGCTCCCTCTTTCCCGATCCGGGCTCCTGGACCAGATCGCCGCTGTCTCTCGATCGCTCGCGGCGGCCGGGGTGCGCTCCGGCGACCGCGTGGCGATCTGCATTCCCGAAGGGCCGGAGATGGCGACGGCGTTTCTCGGCGTCTCTGCCGTAGCCGCGAGCGCCCCTTTGAATCCCGCCTATCGCAAGGAGGAGTTCGCCTTCTTCCTCTCCGACTTGCAGCCTCGCGCGCTCGTTCTCCCGGCGGGCAGCGAGTCTCCCGCCCGGGCGGCGGCGCAGCGTCTGGGGATTCCCGTGCTGGACCTCCTCCCGGACCCCGAGAGAGCGGGGATCTTTCGATTCGCCTCCGTCGATCCGTCCGGCGAGCCGCTTCCTCCCGCGGGACCGGACGACGTCGCGCTCCTGCTCCATACCTCGGGGACGACCGCCCGGCCGAAGCTCGTCTCCTTGACTCACCGCAACCTCTCCGCCTCCGCCTGCCACATCGCGCGCACGCTCGAGCTGACCGAAGAAGACCGTTGCTTGAACGTCATGCCCCTCTTCCACATCCACGGCCTCCTCGCGGCGCTTCTCTCCTCGCTCCGCGCCGGCGGCAGCGTCGTGTGCACGCCGGGCTTCCAGGCGCCACGCTTTTTCGACTGGATCGACGAGTTCCAGCCGACCTGGTACACGGCCGTGCCGACGATGCACCAGGCCATCCTGGCCCGGGCGCAGAAGAGCGCCCCGGTGCTCGAGCGCCGGCGGCTGCGTTTTCTGCGCTCGTCCTCGGCGGCCCTGCCTCCGCAGGTTCTGGCGGAGCTCGAGCGCGTCTTTCACGCGCCGGTGATCGAAGCGTACGGAATGACGGAGGCGTCGCACCAGATGGCGAGCAATCCCCTGCCGCCCGCCGTTCGCAAGCCCGGCACGGTCGGCCTGGCCGCCGGGCCCGAGATCGCGGTCCTCGGCCCGAAGGGTGAGCTCCTCGGCCCCGGCAATCGCGGAGAGGTGGCGATCCGCGGGCCGAACGTCACGCGAGGGTACGCGAACAATCCCGCGGCGAACGAGCAGGCCTTTACCAATGGCTGGTTCCGCACGGGCGACCAGGGGTGGCTCGACGCGGACGGTTACCTGACGCTCTCCGGGAGACTGAAAGAGATCATCAACCGGGCCGGCGAGAAGATCTCCCCGCGCGAGATCGACGAGGTTCTGCTCGACCATCCCGCGGTGGCCCAGGCAGTCGCCTTCGCGATTCCGGACGCGCAGCTCGGAGAAGACGTCGGCGCTGCCGTCATTCTCCACGAGAGCCGGTCGGCGACGCCCGCGGAGCTGCGCGAGCACGTGGCCGCGCGCCTCGCGGACTTCAAGGTCCCGCGGCGGATCGCCATCGTGCCGGAAATCCCGAAGGGGCCGACCGGGAAGATCCAACGGATCGGTCTGGCGGAAAAGCTCGGGATCCTCCCTGCGGGGCAACCCGCGCCCTCCGCTTTCGTCGCGGCCCGGACTCCTCTCGAAGAGAGGCTCGTCGCCATCTGGAGCGAAGTTCTTCGGGTCGGGCGGATCGGCGTGACAGACGACTTCTTCACGCTCGGCGGCGATTCGGTGCTCGCGGCCCAGGTCGCGGCCCGGCTCCGGAGCTCTCTCGAAGTCGAGCTGTCGCCTGTCGCCGTCTTCGACACGCCGACGATCCAGGCGATGGCCGAGCAAATCGAAGCCGCGCCCCGCGACCGGGCGCGCGCGAACCGCGCGATCCCCCGGAGGCGAAGCGGCCGGGCGCCCGTTCTCTCCTTCGCGCAGGAGCGGCTCTGGTTCCTCGAGCAATTCGATCCGGGCTCGACGACCTACCACCGCCCCACAAACGTCACGATCCGGGGCCCGCTCGATCGCTCAGCGCTCGAGCGCGCTCTCGCCGCGATCGTCGGCCGCCACGAGGCTCTTCGGACCGCCTATCCCTCGGAGAATGGGGTCCCCGTCGCTCTCTCGGCGCCCGCACGAATGCCCTTCGCCTTCCGGGACCTCGGAGATCTTCCCGCCTCCGACCACGACCCCGAGGTCCTTCGCCTTGCGCGGAGTGAGATCGAGGTGCCGCTGGACCTCGCCCGAGGACCCCTGATCAAAGGCCTGCTGATTCGGCTCTCGGACGCGCATCACGTCCTGCTGCTGACCGTGCATCACATCGTGTTCGACCGATGGTCCGCGGGTGTCCTCCTCCGGGAGCTCGGCACCCTGCACGACGCCTTTTCGCGCGGAGAGCCCGACCCTCTCCCGGAGCTGCCCATTCAGTACGGGGACTTCGCTCAATGGGAGCGGGCGCAGCTGTCCGGGACCGCGCTCGAAGGACTCGTCGAGTACTGGCGGGGGAAGCTCGCGAAGGCGCCAGCGCTCGAGCTGCCGACGGACCGCCCGGGGGGGACTCGGCGGCCGGATCATCTCGGACACCATCGCTTCCGCTTGTCCCGTGACGTGGAATCGGGGCTCGCGGGACTTTCGAGGGGTGCGAACGCTTCGCTGTTCATGACCCTTCTCGCCGGGTACTCCGCGCTCCTCTCGGCGCGGACCGGGCAGACCGACGTGGTCATCGCGAGCGATGCGGCCAACCGCGGCCGGATCGAGACCGAGCCGTTGATCGGTTTCTTCATCAATCTGCTTCTTTTCCGAACCGATCTTTCGGGCAACCCCTCGTTTCGAGAGGTCCTGGCGCGCGTGCGCCAGACGGCCCTGGGCGCGTATCGCCACCAGGATCTTCCGTTCGCGAAGCTCGTCCAGAAGATCCGTCCGGCGCGGGTCGCGGGCGCGACCCCCTTCGCCCGTTCGATCCTCGTCGTGAGCGCCCCTCTCCAGCCGGTCCGCTGCGGCGAGACCAGCTTCGTGCCCCTGGATCTCGGGGACGCCGCCGCCCGGTTCGATCTGGGCCTCTTCGTCCAGCCCGACGCCGACGGGTTGGCGGGAGCATGGAAGTACGACGGGGGTCTCTTCGGCACGCGCGCCATCGCGGGCCTCTCCCGGGATTACGAAGAGCTGCTCCATCGGGTCGTGAGGGACCCGGAGATCCGGCTCGAGACGCTCGCCGCCGCGCTCGCCGCGCGGGACTAGACGAGCCCTTCGGCCGCCCGGGGCGCTTCCCCGGCGGTCGCCGTCGCCTCGGGAAAGCCCGACGCCAGGAAGAGGTTGATGGCCGAAAGGCACAGGAGAATCGTGAAGACGGGCAGGAGCGATCCTTCGATCGCGTCGCGGAAGAAAATCGGGTCGATCGCCGCCGCTCCGGAGGCGGCCGGCCCTCGCACTCCCGAGAGCAGGCGGCTGGCCGCCTCCGTCTGATTCCCGAGCCGCGGAGCGAGACCCGCCGCGAAGACTCCACCGAGCGCGCCCACACCGACCGAACCGCCGACCGTGCGAAAGAAGGGAACGAGGCTCGTCGCGATGCCGCGCTGGCGCTCGGGCGCGACGTGCTGAATCGCGAGCACCTGGGCGAGGGAGGTCGGTCCGAGCCCTGCGCCGACCATCCCGCAGGCGGCGCTGATCCAGCCGACCCCCGCGTTGACGATCGCGGCGGCCACCAGCCCTGCGAGGCCCGCGAGCACGAGGACCGCTCCGAGCCGCGCCGTGCGGCGGAAGCCGAAGCGCATGATGATCCGGCCGGCCGCGCCCGCGGAGACCGCCCACATGAAGACGAGCGGCGTCACGACCGCGCCGGCGGCGGCGGCGGTTCCACCGCGGGCGCCCTGAACGAAGAGCGGCACGAAAGAGTCGACGCCGAACACGGTCGTGCCGAGAAGGATCCCGGCAAGATAGGGAGCGGCGGTTTCCCAACGCCGGAGCAGGTCGGGGGGAATCAAGGGGTGCTCCCGCCGCGTCTCGAGCCACGCGAAGCCGGCGAGCACGGCCGCTCCGGCGGCGAGAGTCGCAATCCGCACGGACGCGCCCGCGATCCCCCTGCCGGGAGCGCGCAGCACGCCGACGAGGACGAGCGTGACGCCGATCGCGAGCGCCAGGCTCCCGGCGAGATCGATCGGATCGGGGAGCGAGGCCCGAGACTCTCTCATGCGAGTCGCCACGATCGCGAAGGCGATGACGCCCAGGGGAAGGTTGATCGTAAATACGGATCTCCATCCGAAGTGGACGGTGAGAAACGCGCCGAGCAGCGGTCCCACCAGCGCCGAGAATCCCCAGACGCCGGAAAACAGCGCCTGGACGCGGGCGCGTTGCTCGAGCGAGTAGATGTCGGCCGCGACCGTCATCGCGATCGGAACGAGCCCCGCGGCTCCCAGACCCTGGAGCGCCCGGGCGCCGATCAACTGCGGCATCGTCCGCGCAAAGGCGCAGGCGATCGCGCCGGATAAGAACACGCCGATCGCGAAGAGAAGCAGCCGGCGCCGCCCGTAGATGTCCGCGAGACGCCCGTAGACCGGCATCGCGATCGTGGAGGTCAAGAGATACACCGAGAACACCCACGCGTAGAGCGGAAGGCCGCCGAGGTCGCCGATGATCGTCGGCATTGCGGTCGAGACGACGGTGGACTCGAAGGACGCGAGCGCCGACACGAGCAGGAGTGACAGGGTCACCGCGCGGCGCCGGTTCGGGTCGAAACGGGGGGCGGGTTCGCCGGACATGAGCGGGAGAGCCTACAGCAGTGTCCGCCTCAGTCCTGGCGGACGTGATCGAACACGATCGGCTCGCGGGCGTTGAACTTCACGACGTCGAAGTAGGGAGAGAGGTCGAAGTCCAGAGGCACGCAGAGGCTGGGATGCCGTGTCTTCAGCACGCCGCTGTACGCGGGACGGGTCCGCCGGCCGAAGATCCACCGCAACGCGCGGCCGGGGACGACCGACCGGCGGCGGACGTGCACGGGCATGATCGAAAATCCGACTGCGGCGAATGCCTCCGCCAGCATCGAGGAGCAGATCGTCTCCGTTTCCTTTCCACTCCCGAAATGGAGGGCCTCCTCGCGCAGGCTCATCGGCAGGAGGCGGAAGGGGAGAAGGTACCGGAACAGGTCCCGGATGTTGCGCTGGTCGTAGGTGAAGCCGACGCGGGAGAGGACGTAGTCGAGAACCGTCTCGATCTGCTCGCGGGAGAGACCCACGGGCCGGCAAACGCGCATGTTGAAGTCGATGTACTTGACGAGAGGCGAGACGACCACTCCCTCGTCGACGAGAGCCTCGACGATCAGGTACCGGGCCTCCGACCCGAAGATCCGGCGCACTTGCGCGCGCCGCTCGGGATTTCGGAGCAACGCGCTTCCGATGTAGATGCCGCTGTGCGACCAGGGAGACATCGTCAGGTACTTGATCGCCTGGGAAATGCGCTGATCCCCATCCACGAGAACGACGTCTCCCGGTCGGATCCGGCTTTTCAACCGGACCGGATCGTTGAAAAACCAGCGCCGGTACTCCTCCCGCGGCAGGCTGATGTACTGGACGAACCAGGCTCGGAGGACCTGGACCGGAGTGCGCACGTCTTATTGTGCTCCGCCGCGCAGGACCAGGACGCAGCCCTTTTCCCGGCGTCCGGCAGGCCACCAAGGAGGCAGGCCCGGAAAGCCCGGGCCCGATGGAGTCGCGGGACCCCTCTCTCCTCTCCCGCGCGGGCGAGCGGGCCGGCCGGACGAGCCGCGGGCTCTCAGCCTCTCAGCGGTCGGAGGCCGGCACGACGCGAATGGACCGGCGCCCGGACTCGTCGCGCGCCTGATCGAGACGGACCTTCGAGCCAACGGCGATGCGCGCATCCACGGAGGCGGCGGTCTTCTTCTCGTCCAGGTCGTAGGAGTGCTTCGCGCCATCTCCCGTCAGGATGACGAGGCGCTTGCCCGGACCGTATTCCGTGACGGTGCCGACCACGGTCTCGCTCTCCGACTTCTCGCGGCCGAACGCGCCCGTCCCCTTCGTCTCGGTCGTGCTGACCAGAGTGGAGCCGATCTGCTTCGTTTCCGTCGTCGTCGTCGTTCGGCTGCCATCCGGATTCGTGCTCTTCGTTTCGCTCTTCGTCTCGACCTTCGGAGCCTCCGTCCTCCGGCAGGCAAGCGGGGCGGCCAGCAGCAGAAGAGCGGCGCCCAGAAGAGGACCCGGGCCCATGCGCCTGGAATAACCGGGGCGGTTGAGACGGATCATGTCGGCCTCCTTCCGCACGAAAAGCACGGTGCGTGCCACATCGAAGGGCTTCGGGCGGCGGTCCCGGACGCCGTTCGTGGAGACGACGACTTCGGGACGGGCCCTACTCCATCCGGTGCGGCACGAACCGGCTGCGGTTGTCGGTGATCGGCCCGGACGACTCCCGGATCCCGATTCCGCCGGCTCCCTGGCCGATGATCCAGCTTCCGATGACGGGGTGCTGGCCGTCGAATTCGGGCAGCGGCGAGAGCGCCTGATAGATGAACTCCCCCTCGCCATAATCGCCGCCGCTCTCCGCAAAAACGCCCCGCTCGTCGTAGAGGGTCACGTTGGAGCCCTCGCGCGAGAAGAGCGGTTTCCGGACGTAGCGCGTGAGCTTGCCCTTGTCGAAGGAAGCCTCGAGGAGGTTGGGATCTCCCGGGTTGAGCTCCCACAGGATCGGCAGGATCCCCTTGCTCGAGAGGATGACCTTCCACGCCGGCTCGATCCACTGCGTCGCTCGGTCGGCGAGGAGGTTGTCCCCGAAATCCTCTTCGAGCAACCACTCCCACGGATAGAGCTTGAAGACGGACTGCATCGGGCGGTCCGATTCGTCCACGAAGATGCTCCGCCGGCGGTCCCATCCGATCTTCGGGACGAGGATCTGTTCGGTGGCGATGCCCGCCTGCGAGGCGGTGTCTCGCAGATAGCCGACCGTCACGATGTCTTCGACGTCGTCGAGCGAAGCGAAGTACAGGGGCTCGCCGCGCAGGTAGGGCTTCAACTCCCGCCACGTCGCGATCAGCCGCTCGTGGAGGCTGTTGAACTGGTCCTTGCCCGGGAAGGCTTCCTCGAGCCATTTCCACTGGATGACCGCCGCTTCGTAGAGCGCCGTCGGCGTGTCGGCGTTGTACTCGAGAAGTTTCGGCGGCGATTTCCCGTCGTAGCGCAGGTCGAACCGTCCATAGATGGAGGGCGCGTCCTCCTCCCACGAGCGCTCGATCAACTCTCGCACGTCCCGCGGGATCCCGAGCTCGGCATAGCGGCGCTTCTCGATGACGTGGCCGGCCGCGGCGATACACATTTCGTGGAGCCGGTTCGTCGCGCGCTCCAGCGTGTCGACCTCGTCGGAGGAGAGGACATAGTGAGCGGAGTCGTACCAGTACGGCTCCGCGGGAGTGTGGAACGACAGCCCGAGCGCTTCGACCTTCGACTGCCAGTTCGGACGGGGCTCCCCCGTCACCCGGCGCACCTCTACGCGCCCACGCCGCTGCTGCCGTGGGCTCCGAAGCCGCCGCGGGAGACGCCGCTCGACGTCCCCGACGTGCCCGACGTGCCGCGGCCCGAGTAGATGCGTCCGCCCGTCACGGCCGATCGGCCCGCGGCGACCCAGTGATAGCCGGGCAGCACGGCGGGCCCGCTGCACATCGAGTCGGGAACGATTCGCCCGGTGGGGTCCGCACACCGCCGGCCCTGGCCGCACGAGACGAGGGTCATGGACACCACCAGCGTCAAGCGAATCGACGCGCTTTTCTTCACGGGGCCGGAAGATTGTAGCGGATCGACGCCGCAAGGCCGGCTCGACCCGGGGCCGCCGCCGGGTCAGAATACGGCGTTCGGCTCGAGTCTTGCTTCCCGGAGAAGCCCAAATGCCCACTTCCGTGCGAGCTTCGATTCTCGGCCTCTCTCTCGCGGCCTCCCTGGCCTTTGCGCAGGCGCCGGCCTTCGAGGACCCCCGCCTGTACTCGGCCGAGGCCTCGGACAACGCGGTGGTGGTGTGGGACGAGGCGATCCTTCATGGAATCCGGGCGACGAAGCCGGGCCCGACGATCGCCGCGCGCGCGCTCGCGGTCGCGCACACCGCCATGTTCGACGCCTGGACGGCCTACGACGATCGGGCGGTTCCGGCGGTTCCCCGTTCCGGATGGCGGCGTCCTCCCGCCGAGCGCGGAGACACGAACAAGGCGGAGGCCGTCAGCTATGCCGGCTACCGCGCCGCAACGGATCTCTTCCCGTCCGAAGCGACGTATTACGACGCGCTCCTGCTCGCGCACGGGTACTCTCCTGCGGACCGCACCACGGACGTGACGACGGCCCGCGGCGTCGGCAACGTCGCGGCGGCCGCCGTTCTCGAGCAGCGCCACAACGACGGCTCGAACCAGCTCGGGGATCGCGCTCCCGGAGCCTACTCCGACTACACGGGGTACGCCGCCGTCAACACGGCCTTCACGATCACGGATTCGAACCGGTGGCAACCGCTCGCCATCGTCGTCGGCGGCTCGGTCGTCGTTCAGAAATTCACGACCCCCCAATGGGGGCTCGTCACGCCCTTCGCGCTGGAGAGCGGCTCGGCTCTCCGCCCGTCCCCCGGTCCGCCGGTGTACCCCGACCCTCGCTACAAGCAGGAAGCGGACGAGGTCCTCGCCTACAGCGCGAACCTGACGGACTCTCAGAAGGTCCAGGCGGAGTACTTTGCCGACGGACCCAACTCCGAGTTCCCCCCCGGCCACTGGGCGCTCTTTGCGCAGTTCGTGTCGCGGCGCGACGCGCACGGCATCGACGACGACGCGAAGCTCTTCTTCGCGCTCTCCAACGCCATGCTCGACGCGAGCATCTGCGTGTGGGACGCCAAACGCCATTACGACTACGTCCGGCCGATCACCGCGATCCACTTCCTCTACCGCGGGCAGCTGGTTTCCGGCTGGGGCGGGCCGGGCCAGGGGACCGTGACGATGCCGGGGGAGAACTGGCGCCCCTACCAGGTGCCGAACGTCGTGACGCCCCCGTTTCCCGAGTACTGCTCCGGCCACAGCGCCTTCAGCGCCGCCGGCGCGCAGGTTCTCGCGGCCTTCACGGGAAGCGACGCGTTCGGCTACTCCGTCCGCATTCCGGCGGGAGGCTCCGCCGGCGAGCCCGGGATCGTGCCGGCGGCCGACGTCGTCTTCTCCTGGCCGACGTTTTCCGCGGCGGCCGTCGACGCCGGGCTGTCGCGCCGATACGGGGGCATCCATTTTTCGAGCGGCGATCTGGCGGCCCGCGCCGCCGGACGCCAGGTCGGCTCGCTCGTCTGGGAGAAGGCGAAGAAGTACTTCGACGGAAGCGCCTATCCGCCCGAGATCCTTCCGATTCGTCGAGCGCGGGCCCCTCGGGAAGTCAAGCGATAGGATTCTCCCGTTCGTTCGCTCTGGAGCGAATCTCCGGGGACAACATGATCCTGATTTGCCCCTCCTGCGGAAAGAAGAACCGCTCTCCAGCGCAGCGCCTGACGGACGTCGGGCGCTGCGGAGCCTGCAAGACGCAGATCTCGCCGGTTGCGCGGCCGATCGAGGCAGACCCGGAGACGTTCCGCGAAATCATGAACAACGCCGACGTTCCGGTCCTCGTGGACTTCTGGGCGGCGTGGTGCGGGCCCTGCCGGATGGCGGCGCCGGAAGTGGAGCGCACCGCTCTCGAGATGGCTGGCCGCGCCCTCGTCCTGAAGGTGGATACGGAACGGTATCCGGAGCTCGCCGCACAGTTTCGCGTCTCGAGCATCCCGATGTTCGTCGTGTTGAAAGGGGGGGTCGTCGTCTCCCAGCAGGCGGGTGTCGTCGCGAGCCCCGTGATGCAGCAGTGGCTCGTCTCCGCCGGAGCGTCGTCCCCGAGTAACCGCCGCGCCGGCTAGGGGACCTTTCGAGTCATCAGTCATCTGACAACTGACAACTTCCCAAGCTATGATCGCTGTTTTTTCCCGGAGACCACGATGACACGACCGATCGACACGTCTCGAGACCTGACGCTTCCTTTCGCGAGCGATGCCGCGCTGATGCGCCGTTTCATGGTCGTCGACGAACCGCTCGCGGGGAACCTGCGCTTCGATCTGCTGCTCGAGGTGCTGGACAAGCTGGCCGAAGACACGGCCCTGGACTACGCACGCCGCTTCGTGCCGGACGGGCGCGTCGTCACGGCGGCGATCGACAACATCCTGCTCCGAGAGCCGGCCGACGTGACGCGGGACCTCGATCTGTCCGCCCGCGTCAATTATGTCGGCCGCAGCTCGGTCGAGGTGGGGATCCGGATCGAGCATCCGGGGACGAAGCCCATCCACCTCGCCTCGTGCTATTTCACGATGGTGGCCCGCTCCGGCGAAGGGGACCAGAGCCGCAGTGTGGAGCTCCAGCCCCTGGAGTGTGTCGACGATCTCGAGAGGCGGCGGTACCAGAAAGCCATCGCGCGGCGGGAGACCTACCGGGCGGTGCAGGCCGTCGCCACGGAACCGCCGAGCCGGGAGGAGTATGCCCTCCTGTCGGCTCTCCATGCGGCGCAGGAGCAGCCCGGGTTCTCGGGCCGCCTGGTATCGGGCCTCGTGAAGAGCAACTGGGAACGGATGTATCCCGAGCAGGAGAACGTTCCACAGAAGATCTTCGGCGGATATCTCGTACGGCGCGCCTACGAGCTCGCGTCGATCAACGTCGAGGAGATCGCGCCCGACCGACCCGTCATCATCCGCGTGAACCGGATCAATTTTCTCCAGCCGGTCCGACTCGGAGACCAGCTGCATTTCGTCAGCCGGGTCGCGTACACGGGCAGGACCTCCATCTGCGTGGAAGTCAACATCGAGCGCGTCAGTCGGGACCGCGTCACCCGGGCTCTCTCGAATACGTGCGTGTTCACCTTCGTGAACGTGGACAAGGACATGATTCCCCGGCCGGTTCCGCCCGTGTATCCGACGACGTATGCCGAGGACGCCCGATATCTCGAGGCCCATCGCCGCAACGTGAGGCACAACGATCGCGACCCCTCCCGGTCCGAGTTTCTGGAGCCTGCCGAGGAGCGGGGGCCCGATCAGCTCGCCGGGGCATGATGACCGAGTTGTCAGTTATCAGTTATCAGTCATCAGTGACCCAGGCTGGCAACGAGAACAAAGGGAAACTGAGAACTGAAAACTGAAAACTGATAACTAAAAGGCGTTCGTGCTCCAGCGCTCGCGCTCTTCCACCAGCAGGTTCTCGACCGACTCGACGGGAAGCGGTCGGGAGAACCAGAAGCCCTGCAGCGCGTCGCAGCCATTCTCGCGGAGATACGAGAACTGCTCCTTGGTTTCGACGCCCTCCGCGATCACATTCAACTTCAACCCGTGCGCCATCG
>DATNMZ010000282.1:0-2238 GCA_035602095.1 Thermoanaerobaculia bacterium | reverse complement strand
GAACGTGACCCGCTTGACGCGCGCGATACTCACGCGCCCGAACCGGTTGCGCGCCGAGAGTTGCCCCTCCACGTCGGCAATCGTCAGCACTCCGTTGGCGCCCGTCACGTCCGCGTCGCCGGCGTTTCCCGACAGCTCGAGCGGCCCGAAAGAGTTCTCCAGTCGCGCGAGGCCCCGGCCGCCGCGGAAGAGAACCCTGCCATTTGCGTTGCGGATCTCGGTGCCGCCCTTGAGCCCCTCGGCGGAGACGTCTCCGAACCGGTTGCGCACGGAGACGGCGGCCGTTTCCGGCAGCAGGATGTCGTAATCCACCGCGAAGGACACGTGCCGCGACGCGGCATACGGGATGTGGCGCTCGTCCGGATACCGGGTGCGCACGAGAACGCCGGAGGCGGAGGGCTCGATCTCGACGGCGATAGCGTCGGCGAATCTCTTCGCCTCGTCGGCGTCGGACGAGGAGACGCGGATGCGGACGTCCACCCGGACTTCCGGAAGCGCGTGCGTGTGCAGCCGGATCCCCCCGTTGCTGTGCTCCACCTCGAGTCGCTGCCCCGCTTTGAGCGGGAGCGTCTTGTGAACCTCCCGTTTGATCTCTTCCCGAAAGGAGTCCCCTCGCGCCGGCGGCGAAACCGCGAGGAGCGCCGCGAGAACGCAGAGCGCGCCCGGCAGGAGACGCCGGGGCGGCGCCGCGCCGGGAGCGAAACGAGCCGTGGCGAAAATGACTGCGTGCGTCATGAGCTGGCCTCTTTCATGAGTTCCTGCAGAGTCCGCTGCTTCTCCTGATACATGGCGAGAAGCTCGCGGCGGAGATGAGAATTGAAGCGGTTGCCTTCGATCTGGGCGCGGATTTCCACGATCGCAGAATCGAGAAGCTGGATCTTTTCACGGTAGTTCGCGAACAGCGGTGTCTTCGGGTTTTCGATGCGGGTCCGCGCCTGCGCCGAAAGGCGCTCGATCGACCGCACGTAGTTCGCCTCCGCCGTCTCGACCTCCTGCAGGGACCGGTCGCTCAGGAGAGGATCGCTCGTGCTGGCCGCGTTGACGAGCGGCTCGCGGCCGCCGCTGTTGCGGAAGACCTGGAGCCCGATCATGGCGACCAGGAAGAGAGCCGCCGCCGCGGCCATGGGAACCCATCGAAAACGCCCGGCGGGACGCGGCCTCGGGCTCGCGTCGGGCCCCGGAGCGCCCGGGTGCCGCGCCTTCTCCGCTTCGAGCGCGGCGGCGATCCGGGGGAAGAGGGCCGGGCTCTCCCACTCCTTGCGGAGCGCCGGGGCCTCCGACTCGATGCCGTCCCACACCGCGAGCGCCGCCGCGCATTCGGCGCAGCGGGCGGCATGAACGCGAAGGCGCTCGATCGCGGACGGGTCGTCGCGACGCAAGGCCTCGCGCGCGCGGGAGCAGGGAGCGTTCAAGACGTGGCCCTTGCGGCTCCGCCGCTCCACAGAAGGTCCTGCAACCGCCGCTTCGCCTCGAACAGGAGAGTTCGGGAGGCGCCCTCCGAGACGTCCAGCACCGCGGCGATCTCGCGGTGCGAGAAGCCCTCCACTGCGGAGAGAAGGAAAACGGCGCGCTGGCGCGGCGCCAGACGGGACAGCGACTGCTCGATGGCGAGTCTCAACGGATGATCGCCCACCGTCGCGGCGAGTGCCGGCCCCTCGCCGCCCGGAGCCCCGGACTCGAGAGCATCCTCGGGATGCCGTTGGCGCTTTCGCAGCGCGTCGTAGCAGGTGTTCACGAGGATCCGATAGATCCAGGTCATCAGGGAGGACGAGCCCCGAAAAGAGGCCGCGCCGCGATAGACCTTCAGGAAGGTCTCCTGCACGGCGTCCTCCGCGTCGGCCTCGCGGCCGAGAAGGTTCCGGGCAACGCTCTTCATGCGGGCTCCGTGCCTCTCGTAGAGACTCTCGAAAGCAGCCACGTCCCCGCGACGGCATCCCTCGAGCAGACCGTCTTCGCTTGAGGATGGGCGGTCCCGTTTGCCTGCCGGAAGGTCCTTCTGGTCTTCGGGTTCCTCCAGGAGAGCCTCCTTCGCAAGTTGACGGGATCGCGGGACATTCTCCAACACACGCGCACCGGGCGAGGTTCCTTTCGGAGAGAGAGACGCCGGGGAGGGGGCGGATGTTGGGCATCAGATCTCAGCTATCAGCTGTCAGCTGTCGGCTCCACGGGCGCTCGCGTTCGGCGAGTCATAGGAGATCGCGTAGGCGGGAGCTCGTTCCCGGGGCGGGCGGCCGCAAG
>DATNMZ010000281.1:0-2596 GCA_035602095.1 Thermoanaerobaculia bacterium | reverse complement strand
CGCCGCGTTCTCCGAACCCGCCTTTCGAGAGGCCGCGGAGTTCTACGTCGGCCTGTTTCGCGAGTCCCTGGCCCCCATCCTTTCCTGGTCTGAGATCGGGAACGTGTACCAGGAGTTCGACCGGGGCACCGTCGCCATGTGGATCACCGGGCCGTGGAACGTCGGCGAGTTCCGGAGGCGCCTTCCCGCCGGGCGGCAGGGCTCCTGGGCGACCGCGCCGATGCCGGCGCCCGAAGGCGAGGGCCCCGGAGTTTCTCTGGCGGGCGGCTCGAGCCTCGTTCTCTTTCGCTCTTCGAAGCGGAAGGAAGATGCCTGGAGGCTCATCGAGTACCTCTCCGAGCCCGCGCAACAGGCCCTCTTCTATCGGCTCGTCGGGGACCTGCCCGCCCGCCGGAGCGCCTGGAAAGATCCGGCGCTGGCGAACGACGCCCCGATCGCGGCCTTCCGGACGCAGCTCGATCACGTCCAATCGACGCCCAAGGTCCCCGAGTGGGAGCAGATCGCGACCCGGCTCCTCGAGCATCTGGAGCCCGCGATTCGCGGTCGCGTGACAGTGGCGGAGGCCCTCGCGGCCCTCGACGCGAACGTCGATCGGATGCTGGAAAAGAGGCGATGGATGCTGGACCGCGCGCGGCCGCTCGGAGCTCCCTCGACTCGGGCGCTCGGGCGGCCGGGCGGTCTCGAGGGTCCGGGCCTTCGGAGCGGCTGGGCGAGCCGATGAGCCGATGAGCTGATGAGCCGCCGCCGCTGGAGGAATGCCGAGGCCCGCGCCGCCCTGCTCTTCCTGGCGCCGGGCCTCTTCGTCGTCACCTTCTTCTTCCTCATTCCCGTGGCCGGCGCATTTCTCCTCGCGTTTACGGACCTCGACATCTACGCGCTCGCGGACCCGCGAAACGTTCGCATCGTCGGTCTCGAGAACTTCACGCGCCTCTTGCACGACCGGGTCTTCTGGATCGCCCTGCGCAACACGCTCTTCTACGTCCTCGTCGGAGGGCCCCTGACCGTTCTCGTTTCGCTCGGCGCCGCCCTCCTCGTCGACGCGAAGACGGCGCGTTGGAAGGGGTTCTTCCGGACCGTGTATTTCGCCCCGTTCGTCACGACGCTCGTCGCGGTCGCGACGGTCTTCCGATTCCTCTACCACCCCCGATTCGGTCTGGTGAACCAGTTCCTGCACGTCTTCCACGTGCCGACGATCGACTGGCTCGGCGATCCGCGGTGGGCAATGCCGGCGATCGTGATCCTCGCCGTCTGGAAGAACTTCGGCTACAACATGATCGTCTTCATCGCAGGCCTCCAGAGCGTCCCCGAGTCGCTGTACGAGGCAGCACGGCTGGACGGCGCGGGCGCGGTGCGGCGTTTCCGGCATCTCACCGTTCCGATGATCGCGCCGACGTTTCTGTTCGTCGGGGTCATCACGATGATCAACTATTTCCAGCTCTTCGCGGAGCCGTACGTCATGACTCGCGGGGGACCCTTGAACGCGACGCTCTCGATGGCGCTCTTCATGTACCAGCAGGGGTTTCGCTGGTGGAACATGGGCTACTCCGCGGCGATCGCGTTCCTGCTGTTTCTGCTGATTCTCGCGGCGACGCTCCTTCAGCTCTTCCTGCAGCGGAGGCGCGCGTGAAGAGGGCTCTCCCGGCGGTGTTGGTCAACGCGGCCCTGGTTCTCGGCGCCGCCGTCACCCTCGTGCCGCTTCTCTGGATGATCGTCGCCTCCTTCATGCCCGCGGGGCAGGCGAACTCCGAGCCGCCCGTGTTCGTCCCCGCGCCCCCGACGCTCGACAACTATCGAATCCTGTTTACGCGCATGAACCTCGCCCGGAACTTTCGAAACAGCCTCGTCCTCTCCGTCGTGATCACCACCGGCTCGCTCCTGTTCAATTCGATGGCCGGCTACGCCCTGGCGAAGCTGCGGTTCGCCGGGCGCGAGCGAATTTTCGCCTTTCTCGTCGGCGCCCTCGCCATTCCAATCCAGGTGGCGATGCTCCCGCTGTTCCTGATCGTGAAAGGGCTGGGGCTCGTGAACACGCTCTGGGGCGTCATCGTCCCGAGTCTCGCCGGGATCTTCGGCATTTTCCTGATTCGCCAGTACGCGCGCTCGATTCCGGACGAGCTGCTCGACGCGGCGCGCCTCGACGGCGCGGGTGAGTTCCGGATCTACTGGAAGATCGTGCTGCCGTTGATCCGGCCGATCCTGGTGACTCTCGCGCTTTTCACGTTTCTCGGGACCTGGAACGACTTCCTCTGGCCCCTCGTCGTCCTGTCGGACCAGGCCCGGTACACGCTCCCCGTGGCGCTCGCGAATCTCGTCGGCGAGCACGTGCAGGACACCGAGCTCATGATGGCCGGTTCCGTGCTCACCGTCCTGCCGGTCCTCGGGCTGTTCCTCCTGCTCCAGCGCTATTACGTGTCGGGGATCATGGTGGGGAGCGTCAAGGAGTGAGTCTGGGTGCCGCGCGGGCGCTCGCGGGGGCGCTCTTCCTCCTCTGGCCCGCGGACGCGCCGGACCCCGCCGCGACGCTCGACGCCTTCGAGGAGATCTCCTCCTGGCGGGCGGCGCCCGCGGAAGGAGTGAAGCTCTCGCTCTCGAAGGC
>DATNMZ010000280.1:0-2983 GCA_035602095.1 Thermoanaerobaculia bacterium | reverse complement strand
TTCCCGATGCAATACGTTCCGTCGTTCTGGCAGAGGAAGTCCTCGATCACGTTTCCGTAGTCGCGGTAGATCCCCTTCACCCCGACGGCGACGTCCGTCACCACCTCCCGCTCGAAACCGACGATCGCCTCGGTCATGTACTGGCCGTGGATGTTCGGATCGGACGGCTCCGTAAACCCGCCGAGGATGGCGGAGGGCGTTCCAAAATCGGACTCCGCCGCGGGGTTGGGATGGAAGTCCGTCCGGTCGTAGTTGATGATGCGGGGCTGGCGCTCGAACGAGAAGGACCGGATCACGAGGTCCATCGGGATTTCCTCATAGAAGCGTCCGTACGAAGCGAACACTTTCGTCCGATGGTCGTTGGTCGGATCCCAGATGACGCCGGCCCGAGGCGCCCAGTCGTGCTTGAGATCGACCTGCCGGGTCCCCGACGCGTCGATGATCTGCTGCCGGTCCCACCGGACTCCGAGACTGAGCGTCAAGTTGCGGAAGACCGCCCACTTGTCCTGGAGAAAGAGGGTCATGTTCTTGTGAGACGGCGACGCGGTCAACTGCGAGATCGGAGCGTTGGCGACGGTCGCGTCCGGGGTCGTCCAGTAGGTGTGCTGGTAGATGGGCCGGGCCGCGTTCACCGGGTTCGCGAAGACGGTGACGAGCTGGCCTCCGGACTCCCGCTTGACGACTTCGGCTTCCGCTTTCTCGTACTCGATCCCGAACTTGATCGAGTGGTCTCCGATGTAGGGAGCCAGCGACGCGCCGTAGGCCGTGCGTTTGAAGTTCTTGCCCTGGATCAGCCCGAACCCGCCCGTCTGGAAGAAGTCGTTGCTGGAGTCCTGGTACTGGATCACATCGCCGGCGGCTGTAGACGGACCCACGGAGTTGCGCTCCTGGTGGCGGGACGCCTGCGCGGACGCCGTCAGGCGGGCGCCGAAAAGCCCCTCGTACCGGAGGGCATAGTCGCGCCCCCCGAGGTCCTGCCGGCCGTCGTAGGTCAAAGGGTCGCCGTTCAACGAGTGGTTGGGGTCGTTGATGGCGCCCGTGTCGGTCGTCGGGTCCTGAAACGCCGTCGCCACGACGGAATGGCTGTCCGAAAGCCGAAACGTCAGCTTTCCGGAGCCGAGATTGCGGGTGCTCACCGACTGGCTCCGCACGGCGCCGAACACGTTGTCTGTCGTGTTGTGGACGCGGTCGTAGGCGCCGAAGAACCAGATTCGGTCCTTCCAGAGAAACCCGCCGAGATCGGCGCCGTAGTCTTCGCGCCGGAACCCGGTCACGGTGCCCCCGGTCGAGACGACCGGCTTCGCCGAGGCGCGCAGCGAGTTGGAGTCGAGGTACCCGAAGACGTCCCCATGAAACTCGTTGCTCCCCGACTTCGTGATGACGTTGATGATGGCGCCCGTCGAGCGCCCGAACTCGGCTTCGTAGCCGCCCGTCTTCACGTTGATCTCCTGGATGAACTCGTAGTTGAGCTCCTTGCCCTGGAACCCGTACTCGACGCCGGTCGTGTTGATGCCGTCGATGTAGAAAGCGTTCTCGGCGCCCGAGGAACCGTAGACCGTGATCGTGGACTGGGACTGGTTTCTCGGGTCCGCGTCCGAGGACGTGCCGGGCACGACCTGCACCACCGAGGAGTAGTTCCGGCCAGTCGGCAGCGTCTCGATCGCGCGCGAGGTGAGGTTCGCTCCGAGGTTCGTCGAACCGGTATCGACAACGGGCGCCTCTCCGGTTACGACGACCGAGGCCGTCGCGGCCGGCCGCAGGACGACGTCGAGGGTCGACTCGTTGCCCAGCCCGACGGTAATCGCGGACTTGGTTTCCACCGCGAAGCCGGGAAGCGTGAATCCGACGGTGTAGAGGCCCGGCGGCAGCAGAGTCAGGCGATATCGGCCCCCGCCGTCGGTCACGACGACTCGCGCGCCCTGGAGCGCGGGGCTCTTCGCCTCCACGGTCACTCCGGGAAGGACCCCGCCGGATTCGTCGGCGGCCCGCCCGACGAGGGAGCCGGTCGTCTGCCCGGTCAAGAGCGGCGCGCAAGAGGCGAACAGGAGGGAAAGGAGGACCGGCCGTAGTTTCTTCATCGCGCTCCTCGTTGAATTCCCGAAATGCTAGCACCCGGCCAGGCCCGCCGTCTTCTCGCCGCGCCAGGCCGGAACCGAAAGGGAGGACGCGGGGATCCTCCCCGGCGCGGGTGGCGCGTTCCGTGCGAGGGGCCGGACGGCACACTTGCAGTCCGCCCGCCTCGAACGGCGGCCGGCCGAAACCCGGGACTCGGAGCCAGTCGAGGGGCGCGCCCTCGAGCGAAAGGAGAAGCGATGCGACAGTACTTCCGGCAGATCGCCCAAACGGCCTCCACGGCGCTCGGGTCGGCCGGGGCCTTCGCCGCGTCGATCGTCCTCGTCCTCGTTTGGATCGCGACGGGGCCGGTTTTTCACTTTTCCGACACGTGGCAGCTCATCATCAATACGGTCACGAACCTGATCACGTTCTGGATGGTGTTCCTCATTCAAAACAGCCAGAACCGCGACTCGAAGGCGATGCTCTTGAAGCTCGACGAGCTGATCCGGGCGAACTCGGGAGCCCGAAACAGGCTCCTCAACCTCGAATCCGTCAGCGAAGAAGAGTTCGAGCGGCTCGAGGCCGAATTTCAGAGGCTGCGCGCCCGATTCGGCCAGACCGGCAGCGTCGTGCCCCCGGAAACGCTCCGGCCGCCCGGCAAGTGACCGCGGGCCGGTGGGGTCTTTGAAAAGATAGTGCCCGCGGAGCAGAGCGCCTATACCGATCCGGCTTTCTTGCGCGCGGTTTCGCGACCGCGAGACTGGCGCTGGCGCTGGCCGCCTCCGCATGCTTTGCCGCGCCGACGGAGCCGAAGAGCAACGCGACCCCGGGCCCCGGCGCTGCTCCTACGGTAACCGCGTCGGCGACGCCGGGCCCGGCAACCCCGACGGAAACGCCCTTCCCGCCCTCGACGCCAACGCTGACCCCC
>DATNMZ010000279.1:0-2649 GCA_035602095.1 Thermoanaerobaculia bacterium | reverse complement strand
CCACCTCAGTTCACTCGCCCGGATCGGGTTCGGCGAGCGCCTGGTCGAGCCGGGGGACTGCGGATACTCTCGAACGGCACCCCGCGTCCGTGAAGTAGCATCCGCCCAGGTTTCGGGGACTGAAGAGTGCGCTGCTCCTCGTGCTCGGCGGAGTTGCCGGAAGCGAGTCGCTTCTGTCCGGCCTGTGGCACGCCCGCGGGTTCGATGTCGCAGCTGCCGACAGGTCTGGCGACGCCGTCGGCCTCGGAAGCCGCTCATCGTCGGGGCGCATCGGATAGTCCGGTCGGCCGCCTCGCCTCCTCGCCGTCGCTCGACGGCGGAGGCTTTGCTCCCGGAACGATCCTCGCCGAGCGGTACCGCATCATCGGGCTCGTCGGCCACGGCGGCATGGGCGAGGTCTACCGCGCCGACGACTTGAAGCTCGGCCAGCCGGTCGCGTTGAAATTTCTCCCGGAGAGGCTCGCCGCGGAACCCTCCTTCCTCGACCGCTTCTACGCCGAGGTGCGCCACGCGCGTGGCGTTTCGCATCCGAACGTCTGCCGCGTCTACGACGTCGGGGAGATCGACGGGCGCCACTTCCTCTCGATGGAGTACGTCGACGGGGAGGACCTGGCCTCCCTGCTGCGGAGGATCGGCCGCCTGGGAGGAGAACGGGCGGTCGAGATTGCCCGCGAGATCGTCGCGGGTCTCGCCGCCGCGCACGACAAGGGCGTTCTGCATCGGGACTTGAAGCCCGGCAACGTCATGATCGACGGCCGGGGCCGCGCGAAGATCACCGACTTCGGCCTCGCGGTCGGTGTGGAGGACGACCGGGGCGGCGGGGAGGTCTCGGGCACTCCCGCGTACATGGCTCCCGAGCAGCTGGCCGGAAGAGGCTCCTCGGTCCAGAGCGACCTCTACGCGCTGGGCCTCGTCCTGTATGAGCTCTTCACCGGGAGAAAGGCTTTCGAGGCGGCGACGCTCGCCGAGTGGAGACACAAGCACTCCCAGGAGCCGCCGACTGCCCCTTCCACGGTGACACCGGGGCTCGACGCGTCCGTCGAGCGCGTGATCCTGCGCTGCCTCGAGAAGGAGCCCGGCCGGCGGCCCCGCTCCGCGGCCGCCGTGGCCGCGGCTCTGCCCGGAGGCGACCCGCTCGCCGCCGCCATCGCCGCGGGAGAGACCCCTTCGCCCGAAATGGTCGCCGCGGCGGGCAGCGACGAAGGCATGAAGCCCGCGGCGGCGTTGGCTTGTCTGATATCGATCCTCGCGGGACTGGCACTCGTCGCCTATCTCTCGCCGCGGGCCTACCGCCATGGGCACGTGCCGCTGGAGAAGCCGCCCGAAGCCCTCGCCGAACGGTCGAAGGAGATCATCCGAAGGTTCAGTTACGCCGAGAAGCCGGCCGACACCGCGTGGGGCTTTTCCGGGAACGGAGAGTATCGGCGCTGGGTCGAAGAGCACGACCAATCGAAGGACCGATGGAAAGGGATCGAGTCGGGGCGTCCGGCGGCGATCTACTTCTGGTACCGGCAGAGTCCCGCCCCCCCTCATCGCGGAGCGATTCCGGGGCGATGACGCCGGCTTCACTTACGTGACAGAGACCGATCCGCCGCCGTTGGTGGCGGGAATGGTCGGCATCGAGCTCGACCCGATCGGCCGCCTGATCCGCTTCGAGGCGGTGCCGTCTTCGGTGACTGCCCCGACGGCCGCCCACCGGCCCCCGGACTGGGAAGCTCTTTTTGCCGAAGCCGGGCTCGATCGCGCGGCCTTCGCGCCCACCGAATCCCGGTGGCTCCCTCCCTTCTTCGCCGACTCGCGGACGGCCTGGGCCGAAGGCGCGCCCGAACGAGCTGATCGCCCCCGGCGCGTCGAAGCAGCGGCAAACAACGGCCGTCCCATGTACTTCGAGCTCGTGGAGCCGTGGAGCCGTCCTCCCCGCATGCCGCCCGGTGAGTCGAGAACCGGGTTCACGGCCATCCAGCTCTTCCTCGCGAGCCTATTCACGGTGCTGCTCATCGGTGGCTCGCTGCTCGCTCGCCGAAACCTGCGCCTCGGCCGCGGCGACCGGCGCGGGGCGTTGCGCGTGGCCACTTTCATCTTCACCTGTTTCATGCTCGACTGGGCGCTCGAAACGCGCCACGTCGGGAACATTTCGGAATACCCGCTCTTCATCGAGGGGGTGGGCCAGGCCCTGTTCCTCGCCGCCCTGAGTTGGCTGATCTACATCGCCCTGGAGCCTCTCATCCGGCGCCGCTGGCCGGACTCGCTGATCGCCTGGACGCGCCTGCTCTCGGGACGCCTCACCGATCCTCTGGTGGGGCGCGTTCTGCTCGCCGGCGCGCTGGTCGGCGTTTTCCTGGCCATCTTGAGCGAGGTCGAGCAGCTCATGCGCCGCGCCTTCGAGGCGACGCCTCCGATTCCTCCCTTCCCATGGAACCTCACTCTGCGCGGTCCCCGGGCCGTCGCCGACCACCTCGTCGCAGGGCCGGCGGTGACCATGCTCCTTGCGCTCGGGTTTGCCCTGCTCTTCTTCCTTCTGCGGGCCGTCCTTCGAAAAGAATGGCTGGCCGCCGGAGCCTTCGCTCTGATCATGGCGGTGCCGCTCGAAGTCGGCGGGCCGATCGCCTGGGCTGTCGGCCTCGTCGGGGCCGCCGCTCTCATCCTCGT
>DATNMZ010000278.1:0-2558 GCA_035602095.1 Thermoanaerobaculia bacterium | reverse complement strand
AAGCCGATCGCCGACATTTCCTTCTCCTCCGAGGACCCGCTCCGCCTCGACGGCCTCGCGAAATCGCGCGGGGCGACGGCCGTCGTCGATTGCGGCGTCTCGCCGGGAATTTCGAATTTCGCGATGGGGCGGGCGGCGGCGGAGCTCGACGAGATCTCCGACGCGGCGATCTTCGTCGGCGGCCTGCCGTTCGACCGCGACCGGCCGGGGGAGTACGCGATCGTCTTTTCGGCGATCGACCTCATCGAGGAATACACCCGGCCTGCACGGCTGGTCGTGAACGGCAAAATCGTTACCCGCCCCGCTCTCTCGGAGGTCGAGACGGTGGACGTGCCCGGCGTGGGTCGCCTCGAGGCGTTCCTGACGGACGGCCTCCGGACGCTCTTGACCACCATTCCCGCTCGAAACATGCGCGAGAAGACGTTGCGCTATCCGGGGCACGCCGGAAGCATGCGCGTTCTGCGGGATGCCGGGTTCTTCGCCGAGCAGCCGATCGAGGTGGACGGCGGCTCCGTCGTTCCTCGGGCGCTCGCCGAGCGGCTCCTCTTCAAGACCTGGCAGCTCCACCCGGGCGAGGAGGAATTCACGTTTCTCCGGGTGGACGTCCGCGGGCGCCGGGCGGGGCGGGAGGCGCGGCGCGTCTTCGAGCTCTTCGACCGCACCGACCCGGTGACCGGACTCACCTCGATGGCGCGGACGACGGGATTTCCCTGCGCCGTGGTGGCCGGGATGCTCGCGCGCGGGGAATACCGGGATCCCGGCGTGCGGCCGCTCGAGTTTCTCGCCCGGCAGCCCGCAGCGGCGGATCGGTTCGGATATCTCCTGCGGCAGCGCGGAATCGTGTGGACGGAAAAAGTGGAGTGAGAGCGATCGTCGGCGTTTCCTGGATTTCCTTCCTCCTCCCTCCTCCCTTCTAGCCGCCCGCTTACAATCCCGCCAAAAAAGGGAGGCGACATGTCCGACATTTCCACCAGCCGGCGCGGATTCCTCGGCGCGGCCGCGGGAGTCGCCGGCTTCCTGCTGCGGCCTTTCGCAGCGAGGGGCCAGACTCAGACTCCGGCTCCGACCGCCGCGCCGGCGCCTGCCGTTGCCACCCCGACCCCGGTCCCGGCGGACCCGAGAGCCGAGGCCCTCGCGAAGCTCGCGCGAGAGCGCTACGGGAAATTTCTCTCCGCGGAGGAGCTTCCCGCGCTCGACGAGCGGATCGCCGCCCTCGAGAGGCGCGGCGTTCGCCTGCGCGCGGTGAAGCTCGCCAACGGGGAGGAGCCCGCCGCGCAGTTCCACGCGGGGCGCCGGTGACCGCGGCGGCGGGGGATCTTCTCTTCCGTCCGATCGCGGAGCTTGCGCGGGCCCTTCGCGCGAAGACCCTGTCGCCGGTCGCCCTCGTCGAGGCATCGCTCGAGCGGCTCGACAGCCTCGGCCGCCGATTGAACGCGGTCGTCACGCTTGCCGGAAGCGAAGCCTTGAAGGAGGCGCGTGAGGCGGAGAAGGACTTTCTACGCGGAAAAGCGCGCGGGCCGCTCCACGGCATTCCCTACGGAGCGAAGGACCTCCTCGCCACGCGGGACATGCCGACGACCTGGGGCGCCGCCCCGTACCGGGATCAGCGGATCGACGAGGATGCGACCGTGATCCGGCGCCTGCGGGAGTCGGGCGCGATCCTGACGGCGAAGCTCGCGATGGTCGAGCTCGCCGGAGGAATGGGCTACAACAACCCCGACGCATCCTTCACGGGCCCGGGCTTGAACCCGTGGAACCGGGAGCACTGGAGCGGAGGCTCCTCCAGCGGACCAGGCGCCGCAGTCGCCGCCGGACTGGTCTCCTTCGCGATCGGGTCGGAGACGGTGGGCTCGATCCTGACGCCGTCCGCCTATTGCGGCGTCACCGGACTCCGGCCGACGTACGGCCGGGTCTCGAGGCACGGCGCGATGGCCCTCTCCTGGACGCTCGACAAGCTCGGGCCGATGGCGCGCTCCGCCGAGGACTGCGCGACGGTTCTGCGCGCCATCGAGGGCCCGGACCCGCGCGATCCGACCTCCGTGCCGATCGCGCCGATGGCCCGCAAGTCCGCCGGCCGGAGACTGCGAGTCGGCATCCTCAAGGGGGCCGGCGACTGGACCCAACCGGAGGTCGCCAAGAACTTTGGGGATGCGGCGGCGCTCTTCGAACGGTTCTCCCACGTGACCCGCGACGTCGTCCTCCCCGACTTCCCCTACGGGCTCTGCACCGGCACGATCGTGGCCGCCGAGGGCGCGAGCGCATTCCTCGAGCTGATCGAGGGCGGCCGGCTGAAGGAGCTGCGCGCGAAGGCCGACCGCGTCGGCGGGTACTCGAACGCCATGGTTCCGGCCGTCGACTATCTGCAGGCGATGCGGCTGCGGGAGAAGATGCGCGCGCCCCTCGAGTCGCTCTTCGAGCGCTTCGACGCGCTCGTCGCGCCGACGCGCGACACCGTGGCGAGCCCGATCGGAATCGACTTCGACAAGGCCTTCCCGGAGGTATCCCGCGAGCGCCCGCGCGACTTCGTCTCGGCGATCGGCGGACTCATCCAGGTCGGG
>DATNMZ010000277.1:0-4436 GCA_035602095.1 Thermoanaerobaculia bacterium | reverse complement strand
AGCTCGCGGGCCCGCGGCTGCCGCTTCGGCGGCTCCCGACCGCACAGGCGCGGCGCCGTCTCGATCTGGCGCGCGACGCGGGAGGCGTGCGCTACCGGGAGCTCTACGGCTTCACCTGCGGCGATCCCGCGACGGCGCGCGTCGCCGACGTCGGGCGCGGCTGCGAGATCGCTCTCTTCGGGCTGCCGCCGGAGCGGCGGCTTCCCCTCCGGGCCGGCTACGCCGCGTTCGTGACGAAGAACGGCATTCCCGTCGCCTACGTCGAGGGGCTGGCGATCTTCGAGCGGATCGAAGTCGGCTTCAACGTGTACTACACGTTCCGCGAGGGGGAGTCCGCCTGGATCTACGCGCGGATCTTGAAGCTCTTCCGGCAGGCACTCGGGGTGACGTCGTTTTCCATCGATCCTTACCAGATCGGTTTCGAAAACGAGGAGGCGATCGCCTCCGGCGCGTTCTGGTTCTACCGCAAGCTCGGCTTTCGCTCGACATCGCGGCACCTGCGGGCGGACACGGTGGTTGAGGAGGAAAAGCTCGCGGCCGACCCTGGCCGGCGCACGCCCGCCAGGGTCCTGCGGCGCTTCGCGCAGCGCAATCTTCTCTTCGACGCGCCCGGCTCGATCGGAGCGGCACCGGACTGGGAGGACTTCCACGTGCGGCGGCTCGGGCTCGCCGTCAATCGCCGCATGGCGCGGGACTTCGGCGGCGACGCGGAAGCCATCCGGAAGGCGTCCTCCACGCGCGTCGCGCGCCTGCTCGGGGTGAATCCGGCGCGCTGGCCGCCGCCCCGGCGCCGCGCCTTCGAAAGCCTCGCCCTCGTTCTCGACTGCGTGAAGGACCTTCCCCGCTGGACGGCCGCCGAGAAGCGCGCGGCGGCCGAGATCCTCCGCGCGAAGTCGGCGCGCGAGGAGGGCCGCTACCTGGCTCTGATGCAGCGGCACACCCGGATGCGAGAGGCGCTCATCGAGTTGGGAAGCGTGCCGCAGGGGCGGGGCTAGCCGTCGCTTCCGCTCGCTGCGGGACCCGCTCACGCGCCGGCATGCGGCTCGGCCAAGGGCCTCGACCGCCTGCCTGGTCCCTCCGCTCGCTCTCGCTCCCGCAGCCCAAGGCTCCTCCCTCCCTTCGGTCGGGAGACTCCTCGCGCTGCGAGCGGATGGATCGGTCTGGCTGTAGAAGCCATTCCCGGTTCTTGCCGCGGGAGGCCGAGCACCAGCTCGGCCGACGTGTCAGTAACCGGCGAGCGCCCGCGCCGCCCGACAGACCTTGTCGGCGTTGGGCAGGAAGAACTCTTCGAGGGGTGGCGAGAAGGGGACGGGAGTGTCGGGCGCGGTCACGCGCAGGAGCGGCCCGTCGAGGTACTCGAAGCAGCGCTCCGAGAGGACGGCGGCGATCTCCGCGCCGATGCCCCCCGTTCGCGTCGCCTCGTGGAGGAGGATCGCCTTGCTCGTTTTTCCGACCGAGGCGAGGATCGTCTCCTCGTCCAGCGGGAAGAGCGTCCGCAGGTCCACGACCTCCGCGTCGATGCCCTCCGACTCGAGCGTCCGGGCGGCTTCGAGCGCCGTCCAGACCATCGCTCCGTACGTCAGGATCGAGAGGTCGCGCCCCTCGCGCCGCACGGCGGCCTTGCCGATCGGGACGGTCCAGTCGCCCGGCGGGAGGACTTCCTTCACGCGCCGGTACAGGAACTTGTGCTCGAAGAAGAGAACCGGGTCGTCGTCCCGGATCGCGGACTTGAGCAACCCCTTCGCATCGTAGGCCGTCGCCGGCTGGACGACCTTCAACCCGGGGGTGTGGGCGAAGTACGCCTCGGGGTTCTGCGAGTGGAAGGGTCCGCCGTGGACCCCGCCCCCGGACGGCCCGCGCACGACGAGCGGAACGCCGACACCCGTCCGATAGCGCGATTTCGCCGCGAAGTTCGTGATCATGTCGAAGGCGCAGGAGGCGAAGTCGGCGAACTGCATCTCCGCGATCGGGCGCAGGCCCACCATCGCGGCGCCGACCGCCGCGCCGACGATGGCCGCCTCGGAAATCGGCGTGTCGATGACCCGGTCCTCGCCGAACCGGCCGAGGAGTCCGTCCGTCACCTTGAACGCGCCGCCGTAAACGCCGATGTCCTCACCGAGGACGAACACGCGGTCGTCGCGCTCCATCTCTTCGAAGATCGCCTCCCGGATGGCGTCGACGTACGTCGTCTCGCCGGCGGTCACGGGCGCCTCCGGGCGACGGCGGGCTCGGCCTCCCGGACGGCCCGCGCGTACACGCCTTCGAGAGCGGTCTCCGGCGCCGGAAAGGGGCTCTGCTCGACCGCGCGGGCGTCCGCTTCGACGCGGGAGAAGACTTCCGCGTCGATCGAAGCGAGCTCCGAGGAGGACGCGTCGCCCGAGGCCGCGAGGGCGCGGGCGTAGCACTCGAGTGGATCGCGGGCCGACCATTCTTCGATCTCCCCGGGTGGAACGTAGGCCTGTCCGTCGTGCTCCGCGTGCCCCTTCATGCGGTAGGTCTTCGCCTCGAGGAGCGTGGGTCCATCCCCGGCGCGGGCGCGATCGACGGCACGGCGCGCGGCTGCGTAGACAGCGAGCACGTCGTTGCCGTCGACGGTCTCTCCGGGGATGCCGTAGGCCGCCGCGCGATCCGCGAGACACCGCGCCGCCGTCTGCTTGCGGAAGGGCGTGGAGTAGGCCCAGCCGTTGTTCTCGGCCACGACGACGAGCGGCAGCTTCTGCACGGCCGCGAAGTTCAACCCTTCGTGAAAGGGACCCGTCGAGGTTCCGCCGTCTCCGATGTACGTCATCGCCACGACGTTCTTCTTCTGCAGCCGGGAACCGAGCGCGATGCCGGCCATCACGGGGACGAGCGCCCCGAGCATCGAGATGGAGGAGACGACGCCGCGCTCCGGAGTGCCGAAGTGGAGGTTGCAGTCCTTTCCGGCCGAAGGGGAGCTCGCGCGCGCCATGTGCTGAGCGAGAACGTCCCGCGGAGAGAATCCCATGACCAGGACGGACCCGAGGTTGCGAATCAACGGGCCCAGGATGTCCCCGTTCGAGAGGGCGTAGGCCGTGCCGACGGAAGTCGCCTCCTGACCCAGGGACCGATACAGCCCGCCGACGACCTTGCCCTGGCGGTAGAGCTTGACGAGCTTCTCTTCGAGCGTGCGGTTCAACCGGAGAAACCGGTATAGCTCGAGTTTCTGCCCGCGATTGAGTTCCGCCATGCTTCGTTGCGCGAATTATAGCGGCGCGCGAGCGCGTGGAAAAACGAGATGGCTGCCGTCAGCGCGAGGGACTCGTCGTCGGAGCCGCGGGCGGCGCGGAGTTGCCCGGGTTCGTCGCGCCGGCCGGTCCGCCTCCGGATTCCGGAGCCGTCGCGGGACCGGTCGAAGCGGTGGCGGGACTCGTCCCGTCTCCCGCCGGAGGAGCGGGCGCGACCGAGGGATCCACCGCCAGGTTGTCGACGACGTCCTTGACGCCCTCCGTGGATTTTGCGACGGCCACGGCCCGCTGCTTCTCCGCGTCGCTCGCCGCCTTTCCGGTCAGCGTCACGACGTGGCGGTTCGTCTCGACCTGGATCGTCGAGGCGTTCGGGACGCTCCGGTCCGCTTCGAGCTGGGACTTCACCTTCGTGGTGATCCCGGCATCCGACTGCGCGCAGGCGACGGCGAACGACGCCAGGGCCAGGCTGCCGAGCCACGGGGACACTCTTCGAGCCATCGGTTCCTCCTCCGCATCTATTAGTGAAGCGAACCAGGGGATCCCGAAACGTGCCGTCGGAGGAGGCGGCAGTGCAGTTTTCGTGCCGGGCGAAGCGGGCGGAACGCCCGAACCGTCCCCGTTTTGTTATCCTCGACCGGTGAAAGAGAAGAGCCCGGATCCGACGATTCCGCAGGGGACGCAGGAGGGCAGGCGCCGGTGGGAGCAGGCCGCCCGCGAGGGCCTGGCCCGGAAAACGTGGAAGTCCGACTTCACGACGGTCTCGGGCGCGCCGGTCAATCCGCTCGCCGGGCCGGATTCGCTCGCCGGCTTCGACCCCGAGCGCGATCTGGGGTGGCCCGGGGAGTATCCCTACACGCGCGGCGTCCAGCCGACGATGTACCGCGGCAAGGTCTGGACGATGCGGCAGTTCGCGGGCTTCGGGACCGCGCGGCAGACCAACGAGCGCTTCCACTACCTCTTAGAGCACGGCCAGACGGGCCTCTCGACGGCGTTCCACCTCCCGACCCTCTACGGTTACGACTCCGACCACCACATGGCCCGCGGCGAGGTGGGCAAGTGCGGCGTCGCGGTCGACTCGCTGCGCGACATGGAGACGCTGTTCGACGGGATCGACCTCGGCCGCGTGACCACGTCGATGACGATCAACTCCACGGCGCCGATCGCGCTGGCGATGTACCTCGCCGTGGCGGAGAAGCACGGCACCCCGTGGGAGAAAGTCGGCGGCACGCT
>DATNMZ010000276.1:0-8178 GCA_035602095.1 Thermoanaerobaculia bacterium | reverse complement strand
CGTGGGATCCGGCGGTCGACTACGCCGATGTCTTTCTCCGCGGCCCGTATCGGGAGATCCGCGACCATCTCGCGCAGGGGCAGATGCCGTGGCCGGAAGAGTGCGCAAAGTGCCTTCTCCTTCGAATCCTTCCGACCGGCGCGGGCGCTCCCTGGGACCGAACCTTCGTCCGGATGTTCCGCGTCGAGCCGTCGTACTACTGCTCCCTCGACTGCCCCGGCTGCGTCCCGCTTTCGATTCGCCGCCAGCACTCGAAGGCGTTTCAGCTCGACCCCGACATCCTCGACCGGATCCTGTCCGATCTGATCGCTCGCGGGCTCGCCGTCGACGCCCTCGACTTCCAAGGCCATGGCGAGCCGCTCTTGAATCCACGGCTCTGGGAAATGGGGCGACGCAGCCGCGAGCGCCTCCCGGAAGCGTGGATCTCGGTTACGACCAACGCGCAGGGGCGATTTCGCCCGGAGATGGCCGCTTCCGGCTTCGACGAGGTCATCTGTTCGATCGACGGAGCCGATGCGGCGAGCTACACGCCCTACCGGGTTCACGGCAATTTTGACCTGGGATGGCGCTTCCTGGTGGATCTGGTTCGCGCCGGGGCCACGGCGGCCCGACGGCTGCGCGTCGTATGGAAATATGTGATATTCGAGCACAACTCGTCCCCGGATCTGCTTCGGAAAGCTCAGCAGATGGCGCTCGATGCGGGGGTAACGGAGCTCGTCTTCGTGCTCACGAGAAACGGACCGGCGCCGCGGCATATCCGCTTTCCGTCCGACGTCCCGCGCATCGAGCCCGGTCCGCCCCTCTCGTTTCGATTCCACGAACCGTCGATCGAAGATCTCGAGGCGCGGCTCGTGGAATCGCGCCGCCTCGTATCGCAGGGACGCCCGGAGGACGCAGCGGCGATGGCCGACAGCATCCGAAAGAACCTCGAGAGATTCTTTCCCACGATCGGCGACCAGCCCGAACGGCAGCGCCGGCTCTCCGAGGACCTCGACGGAATCGGTTCGGCATCGCCGCCTGGCTGAATGTATGAAAAAGACTGACCCCAAGGCCGGGCGCGGGAAAGGGAAGTCAACAGACTCCATCCTGCCGTGACGCATTGCGGGGGACGCCGCATTGCAGTTCGACGAGGGACCGCTTCCATTTCCCCGCGGACGTCTCCGGCTCGATCCATCAGCAGAATCGCTGATTCCGCGGCGCGGCCAATGGTTGACAGTCGGGTGAAGTGGTGGAGCTGATCGGGATCGAACCGACGACCTCCTGAGTGCGATTCAGGCGCTCTCCCAAACTGAGCTACAGCCCCACGACGGTTGGAGAGGGCGCGGAGGATAGCACGGGGGGACTCCTCCGACAAATCGAGATCGGGTGAGCGCCCGTCCATTACGATCCGTTCGATGGAGCACGCCGTCCCTTGAGCCCGTCCACCGCGGTTTCGCCCGTCGCCGGCTTTTCGCCGCGGGCCGACCGCCTCGCTGCGCTCGAGCGGACTCACTTCGACGTGCTGGTCGTCGGCGGCGGCATCACGGGCGCCGCGGCGGCGCGCGACGCGGCTTCACGCGGCCTCTCGGTCGCGATCGTCGAAAAGGAAGACTGGGCGGCGGGGACCTCGTCCCGCTCCTCCAAGCTCGTCCACGGCGGGCTGCGGTATCTGGCCCGCGGCCACCTCGGGCTCGTCTTCGAGTCGCTTTCCGAGCGGGCGCGTCTTCTTCGCCTCGCGCCCCACCTCGTCCGCCCTCTCGAGTTTCTGTTCGCGATTCTCCGTGGAAGTTGGGTCTCTCCGGCGGCCCTCTCCGCCGGGCTGACACTCTACGACCTGCTGGCGCTCGGCCGCGGGCAGCGGCACCGCCGGCTTTCGGCCTCCGCGCTCTTCGTTTTCGAGCCGCTCCTCTCCGGGGCGGACCTCGCCGGGGGCGCGCTCTACGCGGACGCATCGACGGACGACGCGCGGCTCACCCTGGAGAACGTGATCGACGCGGCGACCCTGGGCGCGATCGCGGTATCGCGCCTCTCCGTGGAATCCCGCCTCCACGATTCCGCGGGCGCAACCACGGGGGCGGTGGTGCGCGACGTCGAGACGGGGCGCGCCTTCGACGTCCGCGCGCGCGTCACGATCGACGCCACGGGCCCCTGGTCGGACCGTCTGCGCGCGCGAGACGACCCCTCCGCCGCCCCGCGGCTGAGGCTCTCGAAGGGAGTGCACGTCACGGTTCCCGCCGCGGCGCTTCCCGTGCTCCGGGCGGTGTCGATCCCCGTCGAGCGCGGGCGGCTCGTCTTCGCGATCCCGAGCGGCCCCGTGACGCTGATCGGCACGACGGACACCGAGTACGACGGTCCCGCGGACGGCGTCGCCGCGGACGGAGGCGACGTCGCCTATCTCCTCGCCCGCGCCGGGGAGGCGTTTCCCCGCTCCGCGCCGCGCGCGCGCGATGTCCTCGCCGTCTTCGCGGGGCTGCGGCCGCTGCGCTTCGAGCCGGGCCGGGACGTGGCGCGAACCAGCCGCGAGGAGGCGATCGACGTGACGCCCGGAGCGGTGGCGGTCACGGGCGGGAAGCTCACGACCCACCGGCGGATGGGAGAACGCGCGGTGGACGCCGCGGCGGTCCTCCTCCGCGAGCTTGGGATTCGCGCTGGCCGGAGCCGCACGGCGGACCGCCCGTTTCCGGGCGCCCCCGCGGAGCCGCTCGCCGCGTTTACGGACGGCTTCGTCCGGCAGGCACAGGCGAACGGCGCCACTCTCGAGACCGCGCGCCACCTGGCGGGCCGCTACGGCCGGCGCGCGCCCGCGGTCGTCGCGCTCGCCGCCGCCGAGCCGTCGCTCTGGATGCCGATCGTTTCCGGATTGCCCGACCCGGAGGCCGAGATCCTCTTCGCGGCGCGGGGTGAGGACGCCCGGTCCGCCTCCGACGTCCTGATCCGCCGGACACACCTCTTCTGGCAGAGTCCCGGGCAGGCGATTTCCGCGCTGCCGCGGGTCTACGAGCTCCTCGGGAAAGAGCTCGGCTGGACGCCGCAGGCGCGGGAGCGCTCGCGCGAGGAGTACGTGCGGGAGGTCGAGCGGTCGGCGGGCGCCGTGGCCCCGCTTCTCGAGGCAGGAAGTTCATTGATCTAGCCTGACGCGGGACGGACCCCGGCCTGACCCTTGGCTCGGGGTCTGACCCGGACCTGACCCCGGCCTGACCCTTCCTTCCCCTTCCTTCCCGGGCTCAGCCCGGCGTCAAGTCCGAAAGCGTGGCCGAGAGGAGGGACCGGCGTTCCGCTTCGAGCCTCTCGAAGAGGGGCTCGAGGACCTTCACCACGCGGTCCTGCTCCTCCGGGGAGATCGCATACAGGTTCGGCGTGATCGCCTCGACGATTTCCGCGATCGTCAGTTTTTCGGGGGCGACGGCGAGGGCGAAGCCTTTCGATCCCTGCCGCGTCACGATTCCGCTCTCGTTCAAGCAGTCGAGAATCTTCTCGGCCTCCTCCGACGTCGCCTCCTGCTCGTGGTAGAGAGTCTCCAGACTGTGGCCGCCCCCCGTCGCGAGGCGCAGAAGCATCCGCACGGCGTTTTCCGCCCGCCCCGCGCGGATTCCCCCGATCGATCGCCGTTTCGCCGCGTGCGTCTGCAGGACGTGCGTCAGCTCGACGCCGATCAGGATCACGACCCAGACGAGGAAGATGGAGACGAGCGTCAGCAGCACGAAGGTAATCGATCCGGTGATCAGGTTGATCCGGGACAGGCCGGAGACGTAGAACCCGAACACCGCCCGGAGCGCCTCGAGCAGGACGCCGGCCGTGACGCCGGAGATCGCGGCCCAGGTCCAGCTCACGCGCGCATTCGGCAGGAACCGGTAGAGAAGCGTCAGGGCGGCGATTTCCATGGCGAACGGGAAGAAGGACGCGGCGGCGCCGCCGGAGAGAATCGTCCCGGCCGGGGATTGTCTGAGCATTCGGATGCCGAGCCCGAAGCCTCCGACGAGAAGCGCCAGGGCGAAGAGCATGACGAGGTACAGAGCGATCCGGGACAGGACGTCGCGGCGGGTCGGGGCGCCCCAGACCGCGTTGACGATCCGCTCGACCGTGGAGATCAGGCGAAGCGTGGCCAGAACGAGAATGACGAGCCCGATCCCGGAGATGGCCATCGACTCGGACACGAAATCGCGCAGGCTCTCCGTGACGCGAGTGGTGTGGTAGGGGAGGACGGCGTTGACCACATCCAGGATTCCCGTGACGTTCTCGCGGAAAAAGGCCGCGAGGACGAGCGAGAACGTCGCCAGCATCGGCACGGCGGTGACGAGCGTCGCGAACGCGAGCGAGCTCGCGAGATCGGCGCCGCGGTCCGCGCGAAACCCGCGCCACGTCTCTGCGGCCGTTTCCTTCAGGAGGACGGCTCCGGAGACGAGCCGGCCGGGCAGCCGGGGCCAGCGCGCCCTCGCGCGCTCCAGGGCGGTCTTTCGCGTGGTCACGGTTTCGCTCATGAGAGGCGCGCTCGCGGCCGGAGCTCCGCTGCGCGGCTCCCGTGCGGCGGGAGCTGCCCGAAGGCGGCGGGGGATTTGCCGGGGACGCTCACGGTTCTAGGGTATATGATCGAAATTTGGCACTGGAGGTGACTCATGGCCAAGGAAACACCGTTTGACCGCGCCCGGGACTTCGTCGAGGAAAAGATCGACCAGACCAAAGAGGTCCTGGGGGAGTCCTACGAGCGGGCACGCGATCAGTTCGACGACGCGAGCGAAGATTTTCGCAAGAACCTGAAATCGACGACCCGACGCCTCGAAAAGGACTACGGATACATCTGGACCGACGCGCGCAAGTACATTCGCGAGAACCCGGGAACGTCCGTGGCGATCTCGCTCGGGGTGGGGCTCCTGATCGGATACCTGCTGCGCGGCGACGACTGAGCCGGGCCGCGCGGCGCGGCCTACCTCACGGGTCTCGGGCGCCCTTCCCTTTCGAACTGGAGGCGGCGCCCGCCGCGCTCGATCCGTCCTCGATCCGGACTTCCGGGGGGTGCCAGGCATGACACGCGTCGAACCCATCGAGCGGGCGCTTCCTTCCGATTGGAAGCGCGTCATCCGCGATCAACCGCTCCTCTCGGTCTGCGCGGCTCTCGCCGCGGGCATCTACCTGGGCAAGCACCACGGGCGTCAGCTGCTTTCGGCGGCCGTCGGCATCGCGGTCACGACGGCCATCGAAGGCGCCAAGCGCCGGTTCGCCCGGTAAGGCTCCGGGGGGGTCCGCTCGCCGCGCCCCGCGCCGCTCGCGCGCGACTCCCTTCCGCCTGTCAGCCTTTCAGCCTTTTAGCGGAAAGCGGGGCGAAGACGCTCCGCTCCGTATAATCGCCGGGTGACGTACCGCAAAGCTGGCCATCCCGCGCTCTCGACGTTCGCGTCGAGCGCTGGTTGAGCCTGCAAGATCGGTCAGTTCGACCTTTCCGCGCTTCTCGCGAAGCTTCCCGCCCCCGCAGATCCGAATCTGCTGGTTGGGAATCGCCATGCCGATGACGCCGCGGTTTACCGGATCGGCGGCGGCCAGGTGATGGTCCAGACCGTCGACTTCTTCACGCCGGTCGTGGACGATCCGCGGCTCTTCGGGCAGATCGCGGCGGCCAACGCGCTCTCGGACGTCTACGCGATGCGCGCGAAGCCCGTGCTCGCGCTGGCGCTCGCGGCGTTTCCCACCGCGCAGCTGCCGGCGGAAGTTCTCGAGGAGATCCTGCGGGGCGGGGCGGAGAAAGTCGCCGAAGCGGGGGCGGTGATCGGGGGCGGGCACTCGATCGACCATGACATTCCGCTGTACGGGTTGGCGGTGACCGGTCTTGCGGCCGAGTCGCGGATCACGAAGAACTCCGGCGCCCGCGCCGGGGACCGGCTCGTGCTGACGAAGCCCCTCGGCGTCGGAGTCACGGTCTCCGCCGGCCGGGCCGACGCTCTCGGAGCGGGCGGGCTCGCCCGGCTCTTTCGCCGCGCCCTCCTCTCCGGCGACGCGTTCGAGGAAGCGGCATCGGTGATGGCCGCCTTAAACCGCCCGGCCGCGGAAGCGATGGACGAGTTCGACGTCCATGCCGCGACGGATGTGACGGGATACGGCCTTCTGGGACACGCGCACGAGATGATGGAGGCGTCCGGTACGACCGCGGAATTCTTCGTCGAGGCCATCCCCCTGCTCTCACAGGCGCGGGCGCTGGCGGCACGCGGCATCGCCCCCGACGGCTCGCGGTTGAACCTGCGGAACTTGAAGCCGCGGACCGACGTGGGCTCCGGCGTCTCCGACGAAGACCTGCTCCTGCTCTGCGACGCTCAGACCTCCGGCGGGCTGCTCGTCTCGCTGCCCGAGGGAGAGGCGGAAGCGTACGCGTCCCGCTGCCGCGAGCGCGGGGCGGCGTCCGCGCGCGTGATCGGCCGGGTACTCGACCGCGGCCCCGCCCTCCTGCGCGTCGTAAAGTCCGAGGCGCCTGCGGCGGCGCGCCGGCTGCCCGCGGCGGCGGTGGCGGGGTAGGCAAGCGGCCGACGGAGGAGCGATGGCGAAGAAGGAAGAGGAAGAATGGGTGGAGGTGGCCTCCACCGGACAGGATGAAGAGGCGAGCCTGATCGCGGGCCTCCTCCAGTCGGAGGGCATTCCCACTCAGGTCGAGGGGCCGAGCGGCGGATCCCCGTGGCCGGAAAACCTCGGGGCGTTCGGCATGAGCCGGGTGGTCGTTCCGGCCGATCGAGCGGAGGAAGCGCGCGCGGTTCTGGCTCACCGCGAACGCAAGTTCAAGAAACGCACGTCGCCGCCCCCGGCCGGAGAGGAATGAACCCGCTCCCCCCCGGCTCCCGCATCGGGCGGTTCGAGATCTCCGGCCTTCTCGGAGAAGGCGCGATGGGAGTCGTGTACCTCGGACACGATCCGCAGATCGAGCGGCCCGTGGCAATCAAGACCCTGCGGCCGCCGGGGATCGGAACCGCCGCCTCGGACGTCGAGAGCCGCTTCCTGAAAGAGGCGAAGCTCGCCGGGCGGCTTCAGCATCCGAATGTCGTGACGATCTACGAAGCCGGCGAAGACGCGGGCCTCCTGTACATCGCCATGGAGTACGTCGACGGCGAGTCCCTGACCCGATATCTCGCATCGCGGCAGACGCTGACTCTCCGCGAGCGCGTCGAGGTGGTCCGCGAGGTGGCCCTCGCGCTCCAGCACGCCCACGAGCGCGGAGTGCTCCACCGGGACGTGAAGCCGGGAAACATCCTCTTGACGCGGGACCGGCGCGTGAAGGTCGCCGACTTCGGCATCGGCAAGCTCCTTTCGGGAACCCAGGACCTGACTCGCACCGGGCAGATGGTCGGAAGCCCGGCGTACATGTCGCCCGAGCAGATTCGGGGGGAAAAGCTCGACGGCCGCTCGGATTTCTTCTCGCTCGGCGTCGTGTTCTACGAGCTCCTGACCGGCACGCGTCCTTTCCCGGGCGACTCGATCACGGCCCTCGTGTACCAGATTCTCCACACGGAGCCGCTCGACCCGCTCGCGATCCGCGCGGACCTGCCGCCTTCGACGTCCGAGCTGTTCGTCCGTCTCCTCGCGAAGTCTCCGGAGCGCCGGCCCGCCGATGCCGCGGAGTTTCTCCGCGAGGTCCGCCGGCTGGCGGACCAGCTCTCCGAGGCCGAAGAGACGGCCGATTCGCCGGCCGTCGCCGCGACGATTCCAATGACGATCCCTCTCCCGCGCTCGACGGTTCCCGCGCCGCCGCCCCCGCCCCCGGCAGTTCCGGCCGGTCCGGCGACGGCATCCGGAGCCGGGGAGCCGGCCGCCGCCACCGCTGGCGCTCCTCCGCGCCGCGCGGGCGGAGCTCTCTTTCTCTTCGGTCTCGCCGCGGTGATCGTCGCGATCGCGCTCTTCATGACCACCTGGCGCCGGTCGAAGGTCGAGTCCGAAACGACGGCGACGGCCCCGATCACCCCTCCCGGGAGGGCCGCCGGCGCGCCGGCGCCGTCTGGAGTGCCGCCGCCGACGGTGTCCCCGGCGCCGGCGGAGCCAGGACCGACGCTCGGCCCCCTCCCCACGCCCGGGCCTCCCGCCGCCGCCGACGCGGTTGTCGGAGCGACCCGGTACACGGGCGCGCGGCCGCCCCGGGCGACCCCGGAGTCCCGCGCGGCCGGTCCGCTTGTCGGGCCCGCGGAGGAGAGCTCGCCCGAGCCTGCCGCCCGCGAGGGCTCCTCCGGCGCG
>DATNMZ010000275.1:0-3850 GCA_035602095.1 Thermoanaerobaculia bacterium | reverse complement strand
GCTAAAAATTTAGCATGTGCGAAATTTTTAGCAGGCGGGAGGCGCCATGGCGAAACGGACCCTCGATCGGTTGAGCCGGAGAGAGCGCCAGATCATGGAGCTGATTTACGCCGCCGGCCAGGCGACGGCGACGGAGGTGCTCGAGAGGCTGCCGGATCCCCCCTCTTATTCGACCGTCCGAGCTCTTCTTCGAATTCTGGAGACCAAGGGACACCTCCGGCACGTCGTCGATGGGACGCGCTACGTCTTCCTCCCGACGGTGGCGCCCGAGCGCGCGCGCCGCTCCGCGATGCAGAGCCTGCTCCAGACGTTCTTCGAGGGCTCGCCCGAGAAGGCCGTCGCGGCGCTGCTCGACGTTTCCCGCTCCGAGCTCTCGGAGGAGGACCTCGACCGTATCTCCCGGCTGATCGAAAACGCCCGTGAGGAGGGACGCTGAAATGACCACGACGACGGCGCTCGACGCGATCCGGTTCGGCCTCGACGTGACTCTGAAAGCGACGATTCTCTTCGCCCTGGCACTGCTCCTCGCCGTCGCCATCCCGCGACTTTCCGCCGCGGCGCGCCACCTTCTCGCGATCCTCGGGCTCGCCGGCGCCCTCGCCCTTCCCTTGACCGCGCCGCTCGTGCCGTCCGTCTCGGTCCCGCTTCTGCCAAGCCTCGTTGCGGTTCCCGCCGAGGCCGGCCCGGAAGCGCTCCGCCCCGCGGGCGTCGAAAACCGGATGGGCGAAGAATCTTCCTCTCCCGCGGCGCGCCGGGCAGCCGACGCACCCGAAGTGCCGCCGGCGGCGGGCGCGATTTCGCCGTTCGCGACCCTCTCCTCACAACGAGCGGCTACCTCCCCGCAGCGCGGCTCCGGACCGGCCGCGTGGGCGCCCTGGGCGCTTCTCCTCTGGGCGGTCGGCGCCGCGTTCTCTCTCGCGCGCCTGGCGGTCGGCTCGCTGCGCGTCCGCGCCATCGTTCGGGCCGCAGTACCGCTCGCGGACCGCGACTGGTCCTTCGCCGCCGCGGACTTGAGCGGGCGCCTCGGCTTGCGCCGAAGGGTCCGACTCCTTTCCAGCGCGGAAGTGCCCGTGGCGATGACGGCGGGAATTCGCCGGCCGGTCCTGCTTCTCCACGAGAACGCGCGCAAGTGGCCTGCGGACCGCCGGCGGGTCGTTCTCCTGCACGAGCTCGCGCACGTCCGGCGCTCCGACTGGTTGACGTTTCTGGTCGCCGAGCTGGCGGCCGCGGTCTACTGGTTCCATCCTCTGGTCTGGCTGGCGCGGCGTGAGGCCCGCTGGAGCGGCGAGCGCGCTTGTGACGACCTGGTTCTGGACAGCGGTACGAAACCGTCCGTCTACGCGGCGCACCTTCTCGGCATCGTGCGGACCTTCGCGCCGGGCGCTCGGGCCGGGCTTCCCGTCCTGGCCATGGCCGCGCGCCCGTCGCAGTTCGAAGGGCGGATGCGCGCCATTCTGAATCCGGGCCTCCATCGCCGGGGGCCGTCTCGCGGTCAGGTCCGCGCGGCGGCTCTCGGCCTTTTTGGCTCGGTGCTGTTCCTCGCCGCGCTGCAGCCGTGGGCGCCGCAGTGCGCCGAAGGGGCGGCGGCCGCGACGGGCTCCGTCGCCTCCTCCGAGTTCCCCGGCGGCGGCGCCGCCCGGCCCGACTCGGAGCGGCCTCCGGAAACCGCGTTCCCCGGCCGCGCCCCTGGGTTCCGCCGCTCCTCCACACCGGCGGAGGAAAAGCTCTCCGACGACGCTCGCCCGACGGACACTCCCGAGGACGCGCTCCCGGACGACTCCTTTTCGAAGGCGGTCACAAGAGAGATCGAACAGCCGAAGACTCCGGGATTCGTGCTGGCCTCCGATGGAAATTCGAAGTCGGGGAGCGGCTGGTACAGCCGCGCCATGAAGCTCCATCGCGACGAGCAGTACGACGAAGCGATCCGCGCCTTCGAAAAGGCGATCGAGGCGGGATACCGGGAGGACGCGTCGAGCTACAACATCGCCTGCGGGTACGCGCTCAAGGGAGATCGCGACAGAGCGTTCGAGTGGCTCCGCAAGGCGGAGGAGGCCGGCTTCCGGACCGACAAATATCTTTCCAGCGACGACGACCTCGACAACCTCCGCTCCGATCCCCGCTTCAAGGCCTTCCGGCAGGAGGCGCGCCAGCACCGTAACGAGGACGCGCGCGGCGAGGCCCGGCAGGCGGCGCGCCGCTACGAGCAGCTGGCGGCGCGGAAGGCTGAGAGCGGCGAAGCCTATTTCGGCGTCGGCCGACAGCTCTTGAAAACCGGCGAGTATGCCCTCGCCGCGAAGGCGTATCGCCAGTCCGCAGAGCTCGGTCACCAGCCCGGAACATCCCTCTACAACGCGGCGTGCGCGCTCGCACTCGGCGGCGAGAAGGCGGCGGCGTTCGAATCGCTCCAGAAGGCCCTCGAAAACGGTTTCGACGATCCGGAGATCTTCCGCAAGGACGACGACCTCGATTCCATCCGCGGGGAGCCGCGATTCGCCCAGATCCAGGCGCTCGCGGACGAGCTCGCGATGCCGTCGCTCGGATGGGGCGCGAAGTTCCTTCGATCGTCCGAGCGCGCGGACTGGCGCAAGGCCGCGCAGCACGCCCGTGAGGTTGCGGCGAAGCACCCCGGTCTCGGCCGGGTCTGGTTCACGCTCGGGTACGTGGAGCTGAAGGCCGAGCGGCCCGAGGCGGCCGCGGAGGCGTTCCAGAAGGCTCTCCAGCTCGGATATCGGAAGCCGACGACCCTCTACAACCTCGCGTGCTCCTACGCGCGGGCCGACCAGAAGGATCGCGCTTTTGATTTCCTCTTCCAGGCGCTCGATGCCGGGTTCGAGGCGAATGGGAATCTGCGGAAGGACGAGGACCTCGACAACCTGCGGGGAGACCCCCGCTTCCGCAAGGCGCAGAAGTTGGTGGACGCGCGGATCGCGGCCCGGGAAGACTGACGCGCGGATCGCGTCCCGGGAAGACTAGCTTTCGGCCGCGGCGTTCGCTCCGCGAACAGGCGGCCGAGAGAGCGCTTCGCTTAGGACATGCGGGGAACGGGGCTCCGCCTCCCTCGCTTGACCCCCTACGGCCGGTTCGATAAATAGCAGCGCACGAGTCGCCTTTACATCCGGGGGCCGACGACCGCCGCCAGCAGCAGCGCCAGCGCGCTCACCACGGTGGCCGAGACGGCGCCGACGTAGAGCGGTTTCGCTCCCAGCCCGCGGAAGACTTCGAAGCGCGTCGAGAGTCCGACCGCGGCCATCGCCGTCGCGAGAGCGGATCCCGCCCAGCTCTCCCCGAGCATCTTTGCGACCCGACCCCAGGCGGGGGCGTCCCAGAGGCCGTACGCGAAGCCCGTCCGCGCGAGCGTTCCGTCGCCCGCGGTCCGAAGGACCGCCATGGCGACGAAGCCGAGCACGAAGACGGGAAAGAGCGAGGCGATCCGCATCGTCCCTTTCTCGACCCCGCGCCCCTGGCGCCGGGCGTGGAGAAACGCGAGCGCCGGAACGACCGCGGCGAGAAAGAGGTTGCGTGTCAGCTTCGTGACCGTCGCCACTTTCAACGCGGCCTCGTCGTGGAAGAGCTCCTTGTAGGAGAGCGCGGCGCCCATGACCTGCGACGTGTCGTGGATCCCGGTGCCCAGGAACAGCCCCACGGCGGACGAGGTCTTCGCAAACAGCGCATGCGCCAGGTACGGATCGACGAACATCGCGAGCGCACCGAACAGCGTCACGTTTGCGATCGTGTAGGCGACTTCCCGATCTTCCGCCTCGATGACGGGGGCGATGGCGAGCGCGGCGGTGACTCCGCAGATCGCGGTCGACGCCGCGGCCAGCGTGCCGAGGTTTTCGGAGACGCCGAC
>DATNMZ010000274.1:0-3573 GCA_035602095.1 Thermoanaerobaculia bacterium | reverse complement strand
CCTTCGATCTCGAGTGCGAAGTTCATGTTCTCGCCGGAGAGCGGAAGCTGGGTCGTCAGCCCGGCCGCGGCGACGCCCGGCAGCGAGCCGAGCCGCTCGAGGAGAGAGCGAAAGAATCGCGCCCGGTCCGGGCGTGTCGCGTACGGCGATGCGGGCAGCGTCAGCTCGGCCGTCACGACGCCGCGAGCGTCGAACCCCGACGGGACGCTCTGGAGCCGCAGAAGACTGCGGGTCGTGAGGGCGGCGGCGACGGAGAGAACGAGAGCGACCGCCATCTGCGCGATGACGAGGCCGTCCCGGAACCGCCGGGCGCGGCGACCCTCCGCGGAGCCGCGCGCACCCTCTCCGAGGGCGCCGCCCGGGTCCGCCTGGAGGAGCTGGAGAGCCGGGGCGAGCCCGAAGAGCAGGCCCGTCGCGAGCGAAAGAAGCAGTGTGAACGCGAGAACGGCCGCGTCGAGACCGATCGCGTCCGCGCGGGGCAGCTCCGGGGGCAGGAACGGGCGGAGGGCGTGGAGGGCCCAGGCGGCGAGGAAGACGCCGGCGACCGCTCCCGCGAGCGCGAGCGCGAGACTCTCGACCGCGAGCTGGCGGACGATCCTGGCGCTTCGAGCCCCGAGCGCCACACGGATGGCCATCTCCTTGCGCCGCGAAGCCGCCCGGGCGAGGAGCAAGTGGGCGATGTTCGCGCACGCGAGGAGCAGGACGAAACCGACGGCGGCGAGGAGCATCCAGAGGGCCGGCCGGACGGCGCCGACGGCCTGAGTCTCGAACGGAACGACCTTGACCTCGGAGCCGATGTAGTCGTCCGGGTGGGCGCGTTCGATCCGCGCCTGGATCGCCGAAAGGTCCTGCGCCGCGCTCGCGCGAGTGACGTTCGGGCGGAGGCGCCCGACGACGCGCAACGAATGGCTCGATCGCTGAGCGCGCTCCGCCGGAGTGAGCGCCAGGGGGACCCACATCTCGGCGCGGGGCGGGGGAGCGCCGCCGTCGATAGCGCCGGTGTCACCCGGGAAAACGAAGCCCGGCGGCATCACGCCGACGACGGTGGAAGCGCGCCCGTCGACCCGGATGGCGGTTCCGACGACCGACGGGTCCGCGGCGAACCGGCGGCGCCAGAGGACGTCGGAGAGAAGCACGACGCCGCCGCGTCCCGGGACTTCGTCCTCGGGCGCAAAGACGCGTCCGAGCGCCGGAGCGACCCGCAACGCGCGGAAGAGGTCGGCATCCGCCGCGGCGCCGGCCACCCGCTCGGGGCGATCCTCCTGCGCGAGATTGAACTGTCGCCCCCCATCGACGAGCGCCAGACGCTCGAACGATCGGTTTTCGCGGCGCCAGTCGTCGACGTCGGGGACCGATGGAGGATTCTCCTCGTACCCCTGTTTCGGGTTCTTCTCCCAGAGCGCCATGAGCCGGTCCGCATCCGGAAAGCCGGCGGGGGAGAGGAGCACTCCGCGCACGATGCTGAACACCGCCGTGTTGGCCCCGATGCCGAGCGCGAGAGTCGCGATCGCCGCCGCGGTGAAGCCCGGGCTGCGGCGGAGTCCTCGGAGCGCATACCGAACGTCCGCCATCGGGGAGGTCATGGCTGCCTCATTCCTGCCGCAGCGCGATCGCGGGATCGACTCGCGCGGCGGAGCGGGCCGGAAGCCAGCTCGCGGCGAGCGTGACTGCGAGGAGGAAGATCACGACGCCCGTCAGGACGGAGGGATCGTAGGGCCGGACTTCGTAGAGAAGGCCTCCGAGCAGCCGCGACACCGCGAGCGCCGCCGGCACGGCAAGCGCCACCCCGATCCCCGCGAGCACTGCGCCCTCGCGCAGAATGAGGCGGAGGACGTCTCCGGCTTGCGCGCCGAGCGCGATCCGGATTCCGAGCTCGCGCCGCCGCTGGCGCGTCCCGTAGCTCAGCGTCCCGTAGAGCCCGAGAGCCGCCAGGGCGAGAGCCGCGGCTCCGAACGCGACGAGCAGAAGCATGAAGAACCGCGGCCGGGCGACGGATCGCGAGAGGAGCTCCGGAAGCGTCGCGATCTCCGAAATCGGCTGGTTGCGGTTGACGCTCCAGATGGCGGCGCGCGCCGCCGAGGCCATCGGGGCAGGCTCGCCCGAGAAGCGAAGGAAGATCTTCATCGTCGAGCGAGGGAACCGGGAGGCGGGGACATAGACGGCGCCGCCCGGCCGCCGTGCGAGGCCCGAGTGCCGCACATCGCCCGACACGCCGATGACCTCGAATCGGGCGCGCGGGCCGAGGAGCAGCACCTTGCCGACGGGATTCTCGCCTGGCCAGATCCGATCGGCGAGGGAGCGGCTCACGACGAGCACGGGGCGCCTCGTGTTCATGTCGTCCTGCGTGAACGACCTGCCCCGGAGGAGCGGGACGCCGAGCGCGGCGAAGTAGCCGGGCGTCACGATGATGGTTCCCTCCTCCGGCCGCACGCGCCCCTCGCGCTCCGGTCTCCCCTCCACGCGGTATTCGTACAACTCCCCGCCGCCGTCGAGCGGCATCGTCTTGCTCCCGCCGACCGCTTTCACGCCCGGCAGCGCGGCGAGCCGGCGCAGAATCTCGTCCCGGTAGGCGGCCTGCCGGTCGTCGTCCGCGTACACGTCGTCGGGAATGGAGATCGAGAGCGCGAGGACGCTGTCCGCCCGGAGGCCGGAATCGACCTGCGCGAGGCGCCAGAAGCTCTTTCCGAGCAGACCCGCTCCCGTCAGGAGAACTCCGGCCAGGAGGCACTCGGCGACGACGAGGAGACGGAGAAGCGTTCGCCGGCTTCGATCGGGGCTTCCGCCGCGTCCTCCCGACTCGAGGGCCGCGGAGAGATTTGGACGAGCCGCCTGCAGAGCGGGGACGAGCCCGAAGACGAGACCCGTGAGCGCGGACAAGCCGAACGTGAATCCGAGGACGATCGCATCGAGGTGGATCTCGGCGGGCCGGGGGAGGTTTCCGGCCGTGGCGGGGAGAAGGGCGACGCCCCAGAGCGCGACGATCAGCCCGCAGGCACCGCCCGCGGCCGCGAGCAGCAACGTCTCCATCAGGAGGTGCCGCACGATCCGGGCGCGGGAGGCCCCGACCGCGGCGCGAATCGCGATCTCCCGCCTTCGCGCGCCGGCTCGGGCGAGCAGCAGTCCCGCGAGATTCGCGCAGAGGATGAGCAGGACGAGCCCGACCGCTCCGAGAAGGATCCAGAGAGGCCTGCGGAGGTCGCCGAGAATCGAATCGGTGAGCGGCTCGACGGCTGCGCTGGCGAATTCCGAGTTGCTGTCGGGGTATTGGGCGGCCAGCCGCCGAAAGAATCCTTCGAGGGCCGAACGCGCTGCCGCAGCGGAGATCCCCGGCCGCAGCCGCCCCATTGCGGCCATCCAGCGAACGTAACGCTTGTGGGGCACTTCGTCCTCACCGAGGAGCGAAAGCGGCGCCCAGATGTCGACGGAGAGCGACGGAAAGCCGAACTCGCGCGGCATGATTCCCGCGACCAGAAAGGCCTTCCCGTTCAACTGGATCGTGCGGCCGACGATGCGCGGATCCGCTCCGAACCGGTCGACCCAGAGGCGGCGCGAGAGCACGGCGACACGGTCGCG
>DATNMZ010000273.1:0-5023 GCA_035602095.1 Thermoanaerobaculia bacterium | reverse complement strand
CCCCGAGCCGTAGAAGATGATCCTGTCCCCCCGCCATCCGGCCGCGACCGGATCGGCCTGGGCCGGCTCCATTCCTCTGCGGAGGAGAAACCGGAGTCCCCATTCGCCGATCGTGTCGGTGTAGAGCGCCCGGTATCCCGCCGGGCCCGATCGATCGGCGCCGGGGGCGAGCAAGTCCGTCGCCGGCGCGAAATCGAGTCCCTCGTGCAGGATCTGGGACGTCGAAGCGGGCGGATTCTTCCAGAGGCGGTCGATGGCGCCCCAGCCACCGGACTTGACGAGCCGGCGCACGTAGGCCGTGCCTTCGACGTAGGGGAAGAAGAGCTGGTCGACGAAGTACGCGGGGATTTCTTTCGGTACGCTCGAGCGATCGAGCGCTCCGGCGGTCAAGAGCGGCGCCAGGCTCTCCTCCACTTCCTCGCTCTGCCCGCCGGGCAGCTGAGCGAGCGCGACGCGGACCATGACGAGAGTGGCTTCTCCTTCGAGAAGGCTCTCGAGAGCGAGGGCCCGGTCACCGTTTTCCTTCAAATCGCGAAGACGGCGGTCGAGCTTCAAGGTCTCGTCCTGCAGGGCGTGCGTCAGCTCGTGCGCGAAGATCATGCGCTCGCCGGCCTCGGAGGACAGCTCGCCGTCGTCCCCGCCGGGCAGCCCGCCGCCCGCCCCCTTGACGAGGAAGAAGCGCCGGGGCTGCGGATCGTAGAAGGCGATCACCTGGGAAGCGTAGAAATCGAGGAGGCGATCGATCAGGTTCGGAGTCTCCTCCAGGAATCCGAGCGCGACGAGCGTTCGGATCGTGTCGTCCGGTGAAGCGGGAAAGCCCTCGAGAAGCTTCGCCCGGAGGACGCGCTTTAATTCGGGGGGATCGATCTCGCTCGCGGGAACGGCGCGCTCGAAACGCCGGCCGCGGACCTGTTCGACGGCGCGAGCCACCTGCTCGACGCGGGCGGGAAGGAGGGCGGTCGCGCCCGCGCAAAGGAGCGCGAGAAGGGCGATTGCGCCGCCTGCGAGCGCCGGGAGCCGCTTCGGACTCATCGAGGGAGCGTAGCAGGCGTTTCGTCCCTCGCCGCTATCTTTCTGGAGAGTCTTTCGGCTAAGATCCGCCGGGCTTTTCGCCCTACGCAACGAAGTGAATGAGTTCGCCCCGGCCGTCCAGCGCCACCGGCCCCGTCCGGATGTCTTTGTCCAGCCGCTTCGAGAACATCGAAATGGCCCAGCACCTCTGTGGGAAGCTCCTCGAGGAAGAGAAAATCTCGGACGAGACGCGCCATTGGATTCTGATGGCGCTCCGTGAGGCCCTGGCAAACGCGATCAAGCATGGCAATGCAGAAGACCGGAGCAAACGCGTCCACCTCGAGATGAATGTGAAAGATCAAGTGCTGCGAATCCGGATCCGGGACGAAGGCGAAGGGTTCGATCCCGAGAAAGTGGACGATCCCCTCGCCCCGGAAAACCGGTTCAAGACGTCCGGTCGTGGCATCTTCTACATGAAAACGTTCATGGATGAGGTCCGCTTCCAGAGAGTGGAAGGGGGCGGAATGGAAATATTTCTGACGAAAAACCTCGCGGCCGTGAAGGAGAAGGAGGAAAAGGGATCATGAAAACGAGCGTGCGCGAAGGTAAGGGCGGCGTCCAGGTTCTCGACCTGAAGGGAAAGATCACGATCGGGTCCGGGGACGTGCAGTTGCGCGAGACCATCAACAAGCTTGTGGACGAAGGCAAGAGGAACATTCTGATCAACATGCAGGATGTGACGACGATCGATTCCTCCGGAATCGGCGAGCTCGTCGGTTGCTACACCTCCGTGACGAACAAGGGTGGGAAACTGAAGCTCCTGCACCTTCCTCCGAAGATCAACGACGTCCTCACGGTCACGCAGCTGATCACGGTCTTCGACGTATACGAGTCGGAGCAAGAGGCGGTGGCGAGCTTCGCGGGATAAGACGGGCACGCCCTTCCCGGCGTCGGACCGCGCCTTCGACCGCTTCGCGGCGCAGAAACTGCCGGCGCTCGAGCAGGCGCTCGCGCGCGCGCTCCCGGACGCCATTGCCGCCGCGCCGGCGTTCTCGAAGGCCTTCGCCGAGGCGGCCCTCTCCGGAGGCAAGAGGCTTCGGCCTCTGGTGGCCCTGGCCTCGGGCGCGCTCGTCCGCGCCCCGGAGGATGCGGCCATGGCGGTGGCGGTCTCCGTCGAGCTCGTCCATGCCGCCTCGCTCGTACTCGATGATTTGCCGTCGATGGACGACGCCCGGCGGCGCCGCGGGCGGCCGGCGATCCATGTGACGTACGGGGTGGCGGCCGCGGAGCTCGCGGCCGTGGCCCTGCTCGCCCGGGCATTCGAAATTCTGGCAACCGCTCCTTCCGTCGCCGCCGGCGTGCGAGCCCGGCTCGTGGCGGAGCTCGCCCGCGCGGTCGGAACGGAGGGGTGCTGCGGCGGACAGGCGGCCGACCTCGCCGCCGACCCGTCCGGTCTCGAGCTGGAAGACCTCGAGAGGATCCACGCGCGCAAGACGGGCGCGCTCTTCGTCGCCGCGACCCGGGGAGGAGCGCTCGCGGGCGGGGCGGGAGAATCCGATCTCGAATCTCTCACGCTCTTTGCGCGCAACCTCGGCCTCGCCTTCCAGATCACCGACGACCTGCTCGACCTCCAGGGCGATCCGGAGGTTCTGGGCAAGGACACGCTGCGCGACGCCCATCGCGCCAATTTCGCGGTGCTGTTCGGGGCGCCGTCCTCGCAGCGGCTCGTCGAAGAGCTTCTCGACGCTTCCGTGGAGGCGCTGGCGCCGTTTGCTTCGCGGGGAGCCACGCTCGCCGATCTGGCCCGGGTAGTTCGGGAGCGCCGCCGGTGAGCCGGTGAGCCGGTGAGTCGGTGAGCTCTCAGCCGCCGGTCGACCTCGAGGAAGCGCGGCGGCGCCTGCGGGAGCTCGGTTACCTGGATGGCCGCGTCGAACGATACGTGTTCGCGCGGGCTTTCGAAGGGCGGGGTGGGATTCTCCTCCCCGCCGCTGCCCTCTCCGCCCTCGGCGCGGCCGTCGCCTGCGTCTGCGCGGTCGCCGCCGCGGAGCCGGACTTCCTGCGCCCCGCCGGCAGCCCCGCGATCCTGCTCCTCCATCTCCTCGCCGCCTTTCTCCTCCCCTCCGCGGCGCTGGCGGCCTTGCTGGGCGGGATCGCGGACCGGACGCGGACCCCGGCCGCGGGGGCGACCGTGTGCGCCGCCGCGACGGCCGGCGGGATCTTCTTTCTCTGGATCGCGGGAACCTACGGGCTCGCGCGGGGCCTGCCGGGCGCGGCGCTCCTCTGGGGGCTCCCCGTCGCGATTGCGGCACTCGCGGCCGCTCGAAGCGTGCGCTCCGGATTTCTCGCTCGGGCGTACGCGCGCACCCGCGTTCTGCCGGGCAGACGGCGGCGGGGCGTTCTCGCCGGCGTCGCCGCCGCGGGGCTCGCCATCGCGGCGGCGGTTTTCGCCTCGAGGCCGGAGCCGGGCGTCCCGCCGCCGCTGCACGTCTCGCCCCGGCGGGATTTGATCCTGGTCGTCGCCGTCGATGGAATCCCCGACGCTTCGGAGGACGGCGCTTTCCCGGAGGCCCTGCGCGCCTTCTTCTCCCAGGCCGCGTCGGGCTGGTGGCGGCAGGAGCGTTCGTCGTCGCCGCCCGAGCTGTGGTCGACGATCGCGACGGGAGTGCCGGGGAAGCGGCATGGGGTTCGCGCTCTCGAGCGGGTTCGCCCCGCCGGCTCACCGACCAGCCTCCGCGCGCCCCTCGGGACGCGGTGGTATCTGCGCGGCGTCGGTCCGGCGCTCTCCCTCGTATCGAGCGCGCCGGTGTCCGCCGCGGACCGCCGGTCGCTCGCGTTCTGGGAGGTCGCGGCTGCGGCGGGGCTGCCGACGTCGGCGATCGGCTGGTGGGCTTCGGGCCCGTGGCCGGGCGCCTTCGTGGTGGACAACCGGCGGGTGCTCGCGCGCGCCTCGAGCGGCGAGGAGGCGGACACGGCGGCGCTGGCCGAGCTCTCCCGCCGCCGCGCGGACTCCATTTCGACGGTGTACCTGCCGGGCCCCGACATTCTCCGCGGGGATTCGCCGCGGCGAGCCAGCGAGATTCGCCGGGTCGCTGCGTATCTCGCGGGAGAGGCTTCGCGCGCGCGGGCAGGCGAGACCGTGCTCGTGGTCGTGACCGGCGACAGCCACGGTCGCCCCGGCGCGATCGGCCGCGCCGCGGTCTTCGACGGACGCCCGCCCGCGGTGCTCTCGATCCGCGCCGTGGACGTCGCGCCGTCGATCCTCGCCCGCGCCGGGGTGCCCGCGGCGCTCGATCTCTCCGGACGGCCCGTGCCGGCTCTCTTCCGCGAAGGGTCCCTCGAATCCCTGTCCGTGGAAACTTATGGACCTCGCGGCGAGCCTCGAGGAGCGAGACCCGCGACGAGCGATCGCGATTACCTGAAGAAGCTGAAGTCGCTCGGTTATCTGAATTGACGAGCCGCCGGAATGCCGGACTCGCGAGGCCACCGGGAATCGGCCCGGCGATTCCGCTGAAAAGCCTCCGATACGATAGGAGGCCCGATGAAAGCCGTGTTCTTCCGCCGCCACGGCGGCAACGAGGTCCTGGAGTACGGAGACTGGCCGGATCCGGAGCCCGGGCCTGGCGACGTCCGGATCGCGATCCGGGCGGCGGCGATGAACCGTCTCGACATCTTCGTTCGCAACGGGATTCCGGACGTTCCTCTGCCGCAAGTTCCGGGTGCGGACGGCGCCGGCGTCGTCGACGCCGTGGGGGCCGGCGTCGTGGGCGTTGCGCCCGGCGACCGCGTGCTCATCCAGCCCGGGCTCTTCTGTGGAGCCTGCGAGTTCTGCCGCGGCGGGGAGCAGAGCCTCTGCGTGAAGTTCGGCATCCTCGGCGAGCACGTGCACGGTACGTTCGCCGAGCGGGTCGTCGTTCCGGCCCGCAACGTGTTCCCGATCCCGGATGGACTCTCCTTCGCGCAGGCGGCCGCGTTTCCGCTCGTGTACCAGACGGCCTGGAGAATGGTCGTCGGG
>DATNMZ010000272.1:0-2932 GCA_035602095.1 Thermoanaerobaculia bacterium | reverse complement strand
ACCATGAACGTGAACGCCCCCTACTGGAAGAGAATCCGGTCCGCTTTCGTGAAGAGCGCCGGGCGCGGCGATTTCACGGCGTGCCTGATCATCCAGGAGCTGATGCTGGAGTCCTTCGCGGTCTCCATGTATCGCGCCGTGGGACGCGTGGCCCCCGGCAAACTCGGAAAGGCCTACAAAGTGATCGCCGCCGAGGAGCGGGATCATCTCGAGCATGCCATCGAGCTCCTTGGCGAGATCTTCCAACGCGATCCTTCCGGACTCCAGGAGAAGGTCGCGGGTGTTCACGAAGACGTCATGTCCGTCCTGGCGGAGATGATCGCGCGGGAGGACATCCGCGGAGATTGCGAATTGTGCGGGAAGACCTGTATCAAACCGTCCCTGCCGGAAGTGAGCCTCGACATCGTCCAACTCCGCGGCGGGGCGCTCAATCTCTACCTGAAGTCTCTCGACCGAGTCGGTCTTCCGGGAGAGGAGACGCTTCAGTGGATAGCGCGCCTGCCGGTTTGAGCTCCGCCGCAGCCCTGTCGGATCGCTGCCCGGCGAAGGGACGGTTCGCGCTCATCGGACACCTCGACAGCTGGGAAAAGACGGCCGCCGTGGTCCAGTCGCTGAGAGGCGGTATCGGCCGCCCCATCTCGGTGCGGGACGTCCGCGAGATCGTCCCTTTTCTGCCCCCTCGCACCGTTTGCCGCGTCACGGTGTTCTCCACCAATGGATCGTGCGCTCACGGCGTCTACGTGGATGCCTTTCTCTCGCCAGACCGACTCGTCGAAGGACCTGTGCGTGAGAAGGTCCAGCGAATTCGGGAGGCGGCCAGCTATGCCCGTCGCGAGGGAGCGTCCGTTGCCGCGCTCGGTGGCTTCAGCTCGATCGTTCTGGAAGGAAAGGTCGATCTCCTGCCGGCTCACGACGAAGTGGCGTTCACGACGGGGAACACACTGACGGTCGCCTACATCGTGAAGGCAGTCGAACGGGCGTCGGCGCTGGCGGGGCGCCCCTTGAGCTCGCAGGCGGTCCTCATTCTCGGCGCGACCGGGGACGTCGGTTCCGGCTGCGCGCGCTATCTTCTCGGCCGGGCCGGCCGCCTCCTCCTCTGCGCTCGCAACCCCCACCGCCTGCGAAGGCTGCAGCGTTCGCTCGCCTCGGATGCAACGACCGTCTCGATTTCGACCGAACCGGAAGAGTTTCTGCCCGAGGCCGATTTCATCGTCGCAGCGGCGAGCCTGGCCGCGCCTCGCTTTTCGCTGCGCTCCGTCCGCTCGGACGCGATCGTCTGCGACGCCGGCTATCCGAAGAACGTCATTTCCGATGGGACACCCGGTCCCGTCGTCTTCTTCGGTGGAATGGGGCAGGTGCTCGGAGGACTGCAGCTCGTTCCGGATCTGATCTCCGTTCTCGCTCCTCATCCGGCGCCGAACATCGTTCAGGGTTGTCTTCTCGAGGGAATGCTCCTGGCGCTCGAAGGACGATCCGAGTCGTATTCCCGCGGGCGCGGGAACATTGCGCCCGGCCGGGTGGACGAGATCTGGGGTCTCGCCGAGAAACACGGATTCGCTCTGGCGCCATTCTTCAACGACGGGGGACTCTGCGGCGATCGCATCGCGGCGCTCGGGGAGGAAAGGGTGTTTCCATCGGCAAGCGCGCCTCGCTATTGGGCTGTGGGGTGAGATCCCCCAGAGCGCGGACTCCGTTTTCGCTCGAGGAGGAGCACACATGACGCGCACGACGAACGCAAGAGTCGCCGGGTTCACGTTTCTTTTTTACATCGCCGTCGCCTTCCCCGCGATGCTTCTGGAGAACAGGGCGTCCAGCGGAGAGGGGACCGCCGCGAAGCTCGCGAGCATCGCCCTGCATGCGTCCGAGATGCGCCTGGCCATCGTCCTCTCGCTGATCGGGTGCTTTTGCGCCCTGGTGCTGGCCGTGACGCTGTATGCGATCACGCGCGACCAGGACCCAGACCTCGCCATGCTGGCCATGACCTGTCGCGTCGGCGAGGGCGTGATTGGCGCGGTCTCCTTGTCGACGACGGTGGGAAAGCTATGGCTGGCGACGGCCACCTTAGCAAATGCACCGGACCCTGCGGCAGCGAAGGCGCTCGGCGCGCTCCTGTTGAAGCTGCCAGAGTGGCTTGGCATCCCCATCTCCGCGACCTTCTTCGCCGTGGGCAGCCTGCTCTTCTCCTATCTCCTCCTGCGCGGCCGGATGGTCCCTGTCGCGTTGGCGTGGCTGGGCGTGCTCGCGTCGATTCTGGCCGTGGTGTGCCTTCCCCTGCAGCTCGCAGGATTCCTCCGCGGCCCGATCACCCAGCTCATGTGGTTGCCGATGTTCGCCTTCGAGGTGACGCTCGCTCTGTGGCTGCTCACCAAAGGCGCCGCCCTGCCACCGCGGAGGCAATCGGCCTGAGGTCGGCCGCGATGGCGCTGCGAGACGAGTAGTAGATTGTTGGCATGTGCCGAAACATTCGTACGCTCGCCAACTTCGCGCCGCCGGCGACCGAGGCGGAGATCCGCGCGTCGTCCCTGCAGTTCGTCCGTAAGCTGAGCGGGGCGACGAGACCCTCGAAGGCCAATGAGGCGCTCTTTGACCGCGCCGTGGACGAAGTGACCGCGGCCGCCGAGCGCTTGATCCAGGGCTGGATCACCAGCGCTCCACCAAAGGATCGCGACGTCGAGATCCGAAAGCTGATCGAGCGGTCGCGGGTTCGTTTCGGCAAGGAACCGAAGCGCACCGCCATCGATCCGATACGGTAACGTCGCTACCGCTCGCTTCGGGACCCGCTCACGCGCCGGTCGGCTGCTCGGCCGGATGCGGCCTCGAACGTCGCTTCCGTTCGCTTCGGGACCCGCTCACGCGCCGGTCGACGGCTCGGCCGGATGCGGCCTCGACCGCTTCTCTGGTCCCTGCGCTCGCTCTCGCTCCCGCAGCGCGA
>DATNMZ010000271.1:0-3976 GCA_035602095.1 Thermoanaerobaculia bacterium | reverse complement strand
GATGTCGAGGAGCACGACGTTCTCGGGTGGCGCCTCCCCGAGAATCGCGGCGCCGACTTCCTCGACGTACCCCTCCGGGTCGAGGCCGGAGAGGAGGAAGCCGAGCTCCTCGCCGCCGGGGGTGATCTCCCGCTGGAGGCGCGACTGAAACAGCTGGAAACCATAGAGCGACGGAAAGGCCTGCAGCTCGATCAGCTTTGCGGCGAGGCGTCCCCCCTCGCGGACGACGGCGAAATCCGCCTGCGCGAAGAGGGGGAGGGGATCGCAGCCGGGAACATCCCACTCGGGAGGCACGGCCTCGAGCGAGCGGCGCAGGTTCTCCGGCGTCTGGAGCTCTCCCCAGATCTCCTCCGCGCTCTGAACCATCTCGTCGCGCAGCGCCGGAGGAAGAAAAACGGGAGTCTCCGCCAGCCGGAAGAGGATGGGAAACCCGCAGTCGGCGGCGAGCCTCTCCTGGTATCCCTCGTAGAGGTCGCGGGTGAACGCCTCGTTGTAGCGGCGGCGCAGCGCCGGGATCACGCGGGGCCGCCCATGCACGGGAGCGCCGCGCGATTCCTCAAATCAGGAACTTCGAGTCGGCCATGATCTGCTCGTCGTCCATCCAGACGTCGAAGTGGCGGCCGACGACGTCGAGGTGCGTCCGGCACTTCCAGGTCGCGCCCGTGTGCTCCGAGTAGGGGTGGCCGAACGCGATGTGCAGCCCGGGGAGCTTCTCGTCCTGCAGGATGTTGCCGATGAGCGAACGGACCGCGACGTTGGTCCCGATCGCGAACTCGCCGACGCGGTTCGAGTTCTCCTCCTGGCTCGTGTAGGCGAGAAATCCGGCGAGGACGTCCGGACGGTCGCAGCGCGCGTCCACGATGCGGCTGTCCTCGATCGTGACAGTCAGCGGCGTCGCTTCGATGTCCCCGTATCGGGCGCAGAGATAGTCGCCGAGCACGCCGTCCACGACGTAGATTCCGTCGAGCCGGGCCGGGGACGTCAGCACCTCGCCGGCCGGCAGGTTCGCCCACTTGTCCGGGGAGATCAAGCCGCTCGTCTTCAGCCACCGGATCGCGGGGTCGAACGTGGCCTCGAGGTCGGAGCCGCCGGCCGACTTCGCGCGGATGCGCGTGGCCGCCCTCGCGCGCGCCAGAACCCGCGAGGAAATCGCGTCCACGAGCTCGAAGTCGGCGCGCATGCCCTCGATCATGATCCGGTGGGTGATGTAGACCATGTGGGCGTGGCGGATGCGCCGGCGGTTGACGACGTCCGTCATCTGAATCCGCTGCGGGAGCTCGCCCGGCTGGGGCTGGGCGGCGTAGATCGAGGCTTGGCAGCGCCCCAGAGATTCGAGGATCGGAAGAGGCATCGCCGTCATCGGGCGAGGTCCGTAATCCTCGAGGACATGAAATTCGACCGGCGCGCCGATTTCGCGGACCTGCTCCGCCAGGCTTTCCGCGATCTCCTCCGTCTCGCGGTCGGTGATCACGACGACGTGCTCCTGCGGCATGACGCGGAGGCACGTCCGCACCGCGTTGCGGGCCCCCGGAATCAGGTCTTCGGCATACGCGATCCGAGCGTCTCTCAAGGGCCGTGCTTCCGGTCAGCTCGCCGCGGCGGCAGCGGCCGCCGCCGGGGCCGCGTTGATGCCGTGACTCGTCTCGGCGCAGATGTAATCGACGACCTTGCGGAGGTCCCCGCCACATTCGTGGAACGCGCGGAGCTGCCGGTCGGCGCCGCTGCCGTTTTCCAGGATCCAGCGGAGCGATTCGACCTCCGAGCGGCTTCCGAGCCCGTCCACGACGTCGTCGACGAACTCGAAGAGCTCTTCCATGAGGAGACGGAAAGGCACCTCGCACTCCTTGCCGAAGTCGATCAGCTTGCCGTCGATGCCCCAGCGCGCGGCGCGCCACTTGTTCTCGAGGATCAGCGCGTTGCTGTAGGAGCGGAAGCCGAGGTTCTTCTGGCGAAGCTCGAAGAGCTTCACGCAGATCGCCTGGACGAGGGCGGCGATCGCGACCGTTTCGTCGAGCCGCATGGGGACGTCGCACACGCGGAACTCGATCGTCTCGAAGAACGGGTGCGGGCGCAGGTCCCACCAGATCTTCTTCCCGTTGTCGATCGAGTTCGTCGCGACCAGGATGCGGACGAACTCGTCGAACTCCGCGGGCGTCGGAAAGACCGGAGGGATTCCGGTGCGCGGGAACCGTTCGAACACTTTCGTCCGGTAGCTCTTCAGCCCCGTGTTGCGGCCCAGCCAGAAAGGCGAGTTCGACGAGAGCGCGAGAAGATGGGGAAGAAAATAGCGCGCCTCGTTCAGGATCTGAAAGGCGATCGCCCGGTCCGCGATGCCGACGTGGACGTGCAGCCCGAAGATGAGGTTCGATCGGGCCACGAGCTGGAGCTCTTCGACGATCGAGGCGTACCTGGGGTCGGGGTAGATCGTCTGGTCTTCCCACTTCGAGAACGGGTGCGTCCCGGCGGAGGCGACGCCCATGCCCTGCCGCTTCGCCAGCGCGATGATCTCGCGGCGCAGCTCGGTGACGTCCTTGCGCACCTCCGCGACGTTGGCGCAGATGCCGGTGCCGACCTCGATCACGGACTGGTGCATCTCCGGCTTGACCCGCTCTTTCAGGAGGAGCTTGCCTTCCTCGAGCATCTCCTGGACGTGCGAGCGGAGCTCGCGGGTCTCCGGGTCGATGATCTGGAATTCTTCTTCGACGCCGAGGGTGAAGGCCGGTCGTTCCCCCATGGACGTTCGACTCAGCCCTGGCTCTTCGGTCCGCGAGACACCCCGGAGGGCGCGCGGCGGCGCGCCGGAGCGTCTCCGGACGGGCCCGAAAGGGGACCCGGACCCGGCTCTTTGCGCTCCGCCGCCCCTACCGCCGGCCTGGCCACCCTCTCCACCGGCGGTCGCGGTTTCACGGAGGTCGTGGTCGCGGGCTCCGTCCGGCCGGCGAGCAGGTCCAGCCATCGGGAACGCGTCCCCGGCTCTGCTCCCTGATGGACCCTCTCGACCAGCCACTGCGCGGCGTGCTGGAGCACCCACTCGAAATTCTCGGCTCCGACGGAGGCGAGGTCCGCGTCCGGAGCGGGATTCAGGAAGTCGATCGCGTAGGGCACGCCATCCCGGACGGCGAACTCGAGCGTGTCGAAGTCGTATCCCAGCGCGTTGACGAGCTTCAGGCAATCGCCGCGGACACGTGCCAGCAATCCCGGATCGATCGGGTCGGGTCGCTTCACGTAGCGGTCCGCGTGCGGTTGCCGCGGGTCATAGCGCATGACGTGAACGTACTTGCGTCCGATCGCGTAGCAGCGGAAGTACTCGTCGAAGACGATCTCTTCCTGGAGCGTCATGACGTTCTGGCCGGACTGGCGATACGCCGCGAAGAACTCTTCGAGGTTGGCCACCCGATAAACATTCTTCCAGCCGCCGCCGGAGTAAGGCTTGAAATACGCCGGAAGGCCGATGTGGGAGAAGAGCTCGTCCCAGTTCAAAGGAAAGATGAGATTCGACATCGATTCCGAGGTCGTGTCGGGAGGGTGCTGATTGGAGGGGAGAATCACCGTCTTCGGCACCGCGACGCTCACCTGCCGCGCGATTACGTTGTTGAAGAACTTGTCGTCGGCCGACCACCAGAACGGGTTGTTGACGACGACGGTCCCGTCCACGACGGCTTTCTTGAGGACGGCGCGATAGAACGGGATGTCCTGACTGATACGGTCGAGAATCAGGTCGTAACTCTTCGGCGTTTCCAGGCCGACGCCGCCCACCTGGACGGGCTCCGCAGACACCCCATACGCCCCGGAGGAGTTGATCCGTTCGATGAGCGCGTGGGGGAAAGAGCGCTCTTGCCCGAAAAGGATGCCGATCTTCTTCATCGCGAGCCCATTCCTCTCCTCTTTTCAACGCGGCGGAAACCGGCGATTATGTCAAAGAACGGCTCCGTCCCGCCCGCGGTCCCGCGGGCGGGCGAGAAGGAGCGTCGCGATC
>DATNMZ010000270.1:0-2444 GCA_035602095.1 Thermoanaerobaculia bacterium | reverse complement strand
CCGTACGATTCCCTGGCGTTCGTCCTCACCCTCGCCTCCGGATTCTCCCATCCGGACGTAGCGGAGCACCGCCTCCGAGGTGATCTCCTGCACCTTCGGCAGCATCAGGCGCGCCTCTTCGAAACTGAAGATGCGCGTCTGCGCCGGAATGCCCGAGACGAGCTCCGCGCCTTCGGACGGAAGGGCCTGCTCGCGGACGATGTCGACCAACTTCGTCACCGCGTCGCGGTCCTCGCCCGAAGCGGCGGAGACGTACGCCTCGAGCGCGCGGATCGCCTCCTCGGACCGGCCGGCTTTCAAGAGCAGGAGCCCGCGCTCGCGCAGGAATGAAGGCTCTCCGGGCTCGAGCGCTTCGGCGCAATCCAGGGCGGCGAGCGCCTCCTCGACCCGGTCGCGCCGCTCGTACGAACGCCGGAGGTTGAAGAGGACGCGCGTCAAGATCGAGCGAGTGGAGTCCGGCGTAAAGACTTCGGGAGGCAACTCGACCGGCGTCCCGAAAATGGCGCTGACTCGCCTCGCGAGCTCCTCCGCATCGCACAGCTTTCCGCCTTCGAACGGGTCGAGAAATCTTCCCGGCGGCAAGTCCGATCCGCCCACGACAAAATGGCCGGGCAGACCGACGCCCGTCAGACTCAAGCCGGCGCGGCGGCCGATCTCGATGACGAGGATCGAAAGCGTGATCGGCATCCCCTTGCGGCGCGCCACGACGCGAGCCACCGACGAGTTTTCCGGATCGTCGTACGAGTCGCCGTCTCCCTGAAAGTGCTCCTCCGCGAAGAGGATCCGCCGCAACGCGCAATCCGGCGGCTCTCCCGCGCGCTGAGCCGCCGCGACGCGCGCCGCCAGACGGTCGACCTCTTCCTCCGCAGGCGCCAGGTCTTCGGCCGGGTCGATCAACTGGGAGATCACGAGGGCGGCCGTGAAGAGGTCCAGCCGGGGGGCCGACGCGGCCTCGCGGAACCGGACGACGACATTCTGGCGATCGCTCGCGTCGCTCAACGGGCCGACTCCTCCCCTTTCTGGTTTGCGAGATTCCAGCCGCGGTTTTCGAGGCGCCACGGAAACCCTATCGCAGCCCGAGTCCGGCGTCTCGTTCCGGCCGTCCCGCCCGCTCCTATAATCCCCGTCGCGATGCGCGCCGCCGAGCTCCTCGACCGCTTTCCCGCCCGAGAGCTCGAGACCCTGGTCGCCACCCGGCGCGACCTGCACCAGCACCCGGAGCTTGGATTCGAAGAAAAGCGCACCGCGGACATCGTGTTCCAGAGGCTCGCCGGGCTCGGTCTTTCGCCGCGCCGGGGCATGGGCCGCACGGGCGTCGTCGTGGACTGGGCGGCGCAGCGGCCGCGCATCCTGCTTCGCGCGGACATGGATGGGCTTCCGCTTCAGGAGGAGAGCGGGGCCGCATACGCTTCCCAGGAGCCCGGACGCATGCACGCGTGCGGACACGACGGGCACGTCTCGATCGCGCTCGCTGTCGCCGCGCGTCTGGCGCAAAGCGCCGACGCCGGCCCGTTCCGGCTCCTCTTCCAGCCGGCGGAAGAGGGCGCGGGCGGCGCGCTGGCCTGCGCGGGCGACGGGGCTCTCGAGGGGGTTGGCTCTGCCTTCGGCCTGCACCTCTGGAATCAGCTGCCGGTCGGCGTGATCGGAGTCAACCGCGGCGCGCTGATGGCGGCGGTGGACGAATTCTCCATCGAGGTCGAGGGCCCCGGCGGCCACGGCGCCGCTCCCCACGAGACCGCCGACCCGATCATCGGCGCGGCCCGGATCGTCGAGGCTCTGCAGACCGTCGTCTCGCGCGAGATCTCGCCCCTGGACTCCGTCGTCGTGACGATCGGGAGCATCCACGGCGGATCGGCCTTCAACGTCATCCCATCCCTCGTCCGAATGACCGGGACCGCGCGGTCGTTCACGGAGTCCGCCGGGAAGGCCCTTCCGGAAAAAATGGAGCGGGTCGTCCGCGGCACGGCCGAGGCCGCAGGGGTGCGCGCGCGGCTCCACTACCGGCGAGTCAACCGGGCAACAGTCAACAATCCGGAGATGGCGGAGCTGGTCATCGAAACCGCGGCCCGCCTGCTCGGCTCCGACAACGTCGAGACGAACACCCGCACGCTCGGCGGCGAGGACATGTCCGTCTTCCTCGATCGGGTGCCGGGCTGCTTCTTCTTCGTCGGCTCCGCCCCGGCCGGCGGGCACCGCCCGCACCACTCACCGCGATTCGACTTCGACGAGCGCGCGCTCGCGATCGGGACGGCGCTGTTCGAGGCCGTCGCGCGGGAAGCGGCGAGAAGAACGTGAAGAGAGAGTGATCAGTTTTCAGTTCTCAGTCTTCAGTCCCTGAACCATCCGTGCCCCAAACTGATAACTGACAACTGATAACTGACAACTACCGTATCCATGCCCCTCCTCACCCTCCTCTTCCTTCTCGCCTACCTCGCCGGCGTCCT
>DATNMZ010000269.1:0-2336 GCA_035602095.1 Thermoanaerobaculia bacterium | reverse complement strand
AGGGCCGCCCCTACGGCACCCGGGCCGGGCGATCGTCGTGTGCGTTCCGTCGCCGGCGGTAGGGGCGGGGCTTGTCCCCGCCCGCCCCTGCGGAACCAGAACAACACTCGTCGCCGGTCGTTTGCTACGATCTCCCTAGCCGATGGAAAAGAAGTTCGAGTACCGCGGGGACCTGGCGACCACGCCTCTCGCGGAGATTCTCGCGACGATCCATCGCTACCGCGTTCCCGGAGTCGTCACGGCGTCGAGAGAGGGGCGCGTCCGCCGGATCTACCTGGACGAAGGGCTCGTCGTGTTCGCGACGTCGAACGAGCGGGAGGTGAGCCTCGGGATGCACCTCATCCGGCGCGGCTTTCTGAAGCCCGAGGGGCTCCAGGAAGCGGAAGAGCGCCGGGCGCGCGAAGGCCTGAAGATCGGCCAGGTGCTGCTCGAGATGGGACTCGTGACTCCGGAGAAACTGAACGAGGCCGTGAGCAGCCTGATCCGCGAGATCCTCTGGGGAGCGTTCGAGTGGGATGCAGGAGATGTCCTCTTCGAGATCGGCGCGCGGCGCGCCGGGGAGCTCGTGCGGATCGATGCGCCCCTCCCGGAGGTCATCCTGGAAGGAATCCGGCGCACGGCGGACGCGCGACGCCTGATCCTGCGGCTCGGCAGCTCCGCGACCATTCTCGAGAAGACCCCCAGCGCGCTCCTCGATCTGTTCTCGGCGGAAGAGCGCAAGCTCTACGAGGCGATCGACGGCCGCACCTCGCTTCATCATCTCGCTACGCGGGGTCCGGGGAGCGCTCCCGAAAACGCGCGCGTCCTCTATGCGTTCTTCTGCCTCGGCCTGGTCCGGAAGCTGCGAGGGTCCGCGCTGGGCGCGCGCCGGATTCAGTACAAGACCGAGGGCGGCTCGCTGGGAAACTAGCTATCGGCTGTCAGCTGTCAGCTCTCAGCTGTCGGCCGTCCGCTCCGGACACGTCCAACCACCCGGCTGCATTAATATCGACGCGATGCCGATTTACGAATATATCTGCCGCAAGTGTGGGCGCAAGACCGAAGTCATCCAGAACCATTCCGACAAGCCGCCCAAGTGCTCGCACTGCGGCGGCACGATGAAGAAGGCGTTTTCCGCCCCCGCCATTCAGTTCAAGGGGAGCGGCTTCTACCTGACCGATTACGGCAAGGCGGGCGCGCGCCCGGCAGAGTCGGGATCGGAGGGCGCCGACAAGGCCGAAAAGAGCGGCGAGAAGGCGGAGAAAGCCGAGAAGGCCGATAAGGCGGACAAGGCCGAAAAGTCCGACAAGCCGGAAAAATCGGAGAAGAAGGAGCCCGTGGTCTCCGCCGGCAAGACCGGCGAAAAAAAGAAGAAGGAATCCAAGAAGGCCGGGGACTAGATCTTCAGCCGCTTCAGGTATTCCCGGAACGCGGGGCCCACGTCCTCCCGCGCCAGCGCGAGCTCGACCGTCGCCTGGAGATATCCGAGCTTGTCGCCCGCGTCGTATCGTTTCCCTTCGAAGAGATAGCCGTCGATCGGCCGCCTGCCGAGCAGCGCCTTGAGTCCCGAGGTGAGCTGGATCTCCCCGCCGGCGTCGTTGCGCGTCCCTTCCAGGATGCCGAAGATCTCGGGCAGCAGGAGGTAGCGGCCGACGATGGCGAGGTTGGACGGCGCGCGATCCGCCGGCGGCTTCTCGACCATGTCGGAAAGCGCGACGACCCGCTCATCGACGCGCTTGCCCGCGACGATTCCGTACAGGTGGGTCTGTGAGGCCGGCACTTCCTGCAGCGCGATCACGGGGTTCCCCCGCTTCTCGTAGAGCCGGATCATCTGCCCGATGCACGGCTCCTCGGAGACCACGATGTCGTCGCAGAGGAGGACCGCGAAGGGCTCGTCCCCCACCTGGTCTTTGGCCTGGAGCACGGCGTGCCCGAGACCGAGGGCTTGAGCCTGCCGGACCGACGAGATTCGGGCGAGAGACGAGATGGCGCGGACCTGGCGGAGCAGCTCCTCCTTGCCCCTGTCCTTCAGAGTGCGCTCGAGCTCGAAGGAGAGGTCGAAGTGATCCTCGATCGCGCTCTTGCCCCGGCTCGTGACGAGGACGATCCGTTCGATCCCGGCGGCGACCGCTTCTTCGACGACGTATTGAATGAGCGGCTTGTCGACGAGCGGGAGCATCTCCTTGGGCTGAGCCTTGGTCGCGGGGAGGAATCGCGTTCCGAGCCCCGCGGCGGGGAAAACGGCGACGCGGACGGAGGAGGCCATTGGGGCCGGATGGTACTGCCTGTAGGTGGCAGGTGGTAGGTGTCAGGTGGCAGGTGGTAGGTGGTAGGTGGTAGGTGGTAGGTGGTAGGTG
>DATNMZ010000268.1:0-2496 GCA_035602095.1 Thermoanaerobaculia bacterium | reverse complement strand
TTACGGACGGCTCGAGCTCGTGCAGAAGGATTTCGTCCTGATCACCGCGAAAGTCCTGCCGGCGCCGAACCAGGGATTCAGCCTCGTCCGCGTCGGCGCGTACACGCTCGGATATCTGCGCGATTTCGGTTTCCGATCCGGGTTGAAGGTGAAGACCGGACTCGGCATCGACGCAACCGCGTACAGCGTCCCGTCCTCGCTCGAACCGGTGTACGGCAGTTTTCCCCTGTCCGTGCACGCGTTTCTCCGTTTCCGTTGGGGCGAGGGCGGGCACTCGGGCCACGCCGGGATGAAGATGTAGCGCAGCCATGAGACGCGGAACCCGGGTCGTCCTCATCCTCCTCGCAGCCGCGAGCGTTGCGGGAGCCGCCGCGGTCGTCTCCTTCCTCCGCCACGGGATCAGCGCGCGGACCAAGCCCACTCGCGCCGAGGCCGTCCTCGCGCGAGGGCTTCGTCACTTCGCGGTTCCCTCGGCCGCGCGGAATCGGACGAATCCCGTCCCGGAGACGGCGGAGGCCCTCTCGGAAGCCCGGCGCCATTTCGCCGACCATTGCGCGTCCTGTCACGGCAACGACGGCAGGGGGGTGACCGAAATCGGACAGAACCTCTATCCGCGAGCCCCCGACATGACTCGCCGGCAGACGCAATCGCTCTCGGATGCGGAGCTCTTCTTCATCGTCAAGAATGGAGTGCGCCTGACCGGGATGCCGGCCTGGGGAAAGGACACGGCCGAAGACGACCGGGCATCCTGGCAGCTCGTGCGGTTCCTCCGGCACCTTCCCTCGCTGACTGCGGAGGAAATGGAGGAGATGAAGAAGTACAACCCGGTCAGTCGCGCGGAGCTCGACGAGCAGGCGGAAATGGAGCGATTTCTCGAAGGAGCAGACAGCGCGCCTTCTCCTGGACAGCCGACAATGGGCCAGGGCTCGCGGAAAATGAAACGATCGCACTAGCTGACACCTGTCACCTGACACCTGTGACCTTAAGGAGGCCGACTCATGCGGAAACCGATGGCTGTTCTCTTTCTCGCAACGCTTCTCGCCGCGCCGGGCTCCCTGCTCGCGCATGCCGGGCATCACCACGTGATGGGCACCATCTCCGCCATGGACTCGGCGCACATTCAGGTCCGGACGACGGACGGGAAGTCCGTGTCCGTTCCCGTGGGGGCCGCGACGAAGTATTTCAAGGGGAAAGCGGCGGGCTCCGTCTCGGACATGAAGGTGGGCGCCCGCGTCGTCGTCGACCTGGATAAGGACGGAAAGGCGGAGGAGGTCCATCTGTCGTCGGGTCCGAGCGCCTCGAAGCCCTCCAGGGCGGCGCCTTCGAAACAGAAGTGACGTTCCACGAGGGAGGAGAGAGGGGATGAAATCGCACCAATCGCACCGCAGCCGCCTCCGCTTTCGCAAGCTCGCCGCTCTTCTCATTCTGGTTGCCTCGGAGGCCGCGGCTCACGACACGTGGATCCTGCCGGCCCGACTGGCTGTCCCGAAAGGGGCGGAGATATTGCTCGGCGCGACGAGCGGGATGAGCTTTCCGGCGCTCGATGTCGCGATCCAGCCCGACCGCATCTCCGTCGCACGAGTTCGTCTGGCCGGAAGGACCGGGAAGATCCCCCGCCGGACGGGCGCAGAGCATTCGTTGAGGCTCGCGGTCCGTCCCGAGGGGGAGGGCATCGCCTGTGTGTGGATCGAATCGAAGCCGAAATCGATCGATCTCAAGCCGGATCAGGTCCGCGAGTATCTCGAGGAAATCGGTGCCCTCGACACGGTCGGCAAGGAGTGGAGCGCCGCGGGATCAGCGGGCCGCTGGCGGGAGATCTACACCAAGCACGCAAAAACTTTCGTCGCCGTCGGAGCCGCGGAGGGGGATCGGTCGTGGGCGGAGCCCGCCGGCATGCGCCTCGAGATCGTGCCCGAGGCGGACCCGACCCGCCTCCGGGCGAACGGCGAAGTCTCCGTGCGTCTTCTGAAAGAGGGGCGCCCGCTCCCGGGATTCCCGGTGGGGATGGTCCAGGCCGGGCAGAAGACCGGCGAGGTCCGAAAGACCGACGCCAACGGCCGCGTGAGCTTCACTCCCGACAGGAAGGGATGGATCCTGCTGCGCGCCACCGACCTGCGGCGGGCCGGCTCGCCCGAGGCCGACTGGGAGAGCGATTTCGCCACACTGACCCTGCAGGTGGAGTAGGCAACAGCGGGGTCGAACGAGGGGAGGCCGGATTTGATGGCGATCTGGATCAGCGTCGGAACGTTCGCTGCGGTCTTCCTCCTGACGGCGATCGCGGAGACGGCCCTTCCCCTGCGCCGCCGGGTCGAACCGAGGCTGCGCCGCACGGTTCGAAACCTTTCGACGGGCGCCCTGTCGCTCGCCGCCGTGACGCTCCTGCAGGCGCCTCTGCTGACCCCCGTCGCCGACTGGTGCGAACGCCACGGAGTCGGGCTACTGCGGGTCGTCGGCCTGCCGCCGGCCATCGAGACCGTCCTCGCTGTCGTGCTCCTC
>DATNMZ010000267.1:0-3622 GCA_035602095.1 Thermoanaerobaculia bacterium | reverse complement strand
TCGCGGAAGCCCTGCGCCGCGACTCCGCCGCTCTGTCGCAGGTGAAGCGCCTGCGGGCGCGCCTGGCCGAGGTGATGCCCCGCGCGTCCGGCGAGACGAAGGAGTCCGTCGCGTCCCTGGATCGAGAACTCGCGGCCCTGGAAGGCAGCGGCGGCGGCCGCCGCGGAGCCGGGAGCGCCGAAAGCCTCTCCGGCGTCAACGGCAAGCTCGCAGCCGTCTATGCCATCATCGAAGGGTCGGACGCCGCTCCGACGACCCAGGCCGCCGCGGCCGCAAGCGAGCTGCAGGATTCGCTGGCGAAGGTCCTCACCCGGTGGGACGAGGTGCGCACGAAGTCGCTGCCGGCGACAAACGCGGAGTTGAAGAAAGCAGGCCTGCCGACGATCCCGGCAGACTAGTGTCGTGTCACGAAAGTCTCGATAGCGAGATCGGTCGCAGATTCCTAGGTCGGTCGAGCGGCGACTATCAAGTTGTTCTGCGTGATGGGCGCGAAGGGCCACTCCAGTAACTGATCTACCGCATTTGCGACTCGTGTGACGGCCACGCCATTCCGCAGTGCACCCGGCAGCCGGGCGAGAATGTTTCGCGGCAAGAACCCATACCGCTTGGTCTGCAAGATTTGAAACCCGGCAGCGCTAAACAGTCGCGCCGCCTCATGCTTGGTAAATCGGTAGAGGTGATATCGACGGTGCTCGTCATCCGGCGCGTCCGGGTAGAGACGTCGGCTGGCCCATTCGATGTAGCTGTGCCGGTTGGGTAGGTGGTAACAGACGAGATATCCGCCCGGACGGAGGACTCGGAAGAGCTCCTGAAGGCTCTTCGACTCGTTCCCCCCGGTCTCGCGGACGTGTTCGAGGACTCCGACGCTGAACACGGCGTCGAAGGCTGAGTTCGGGTAGGGCAGCCGGGTCGGTTCAGCGGGTGATCCCTGCGTGAACCTGTGGAGCGCGCGCCAACCTTGCGGCAACCGGTCGAAGAGTGGTGGCCTATTCTGGACGGAGAACGAATCCACCACGTATCCCTGGCTCAGGAGAAAGTAGCTGAAGTGCCCGTCGCCGCAGCCCCAATCGAGAACACGCGAGTTGGTGGAGACCAAGCGAAGAGTCACGTCGTAGAGGTATCGGTATTGGGCGGCAACCACGAGCCCGGTGAATTGATCCAGAGCCAGGGGAGGCTCTTCGCGATGAAGGGCGCGTACCAGTTGCGCGTATGCACTGGCGTACAGCGGGGCCTCGTGGTTCGGGCGAGGCCGATCAGGCTGGGAGGAGTCTGTCATGAACCACCGGGGGTCTAGTGTACTGGAGCACTACCGGTTGTTCGCGAAACCGGGCGCGCGTGACCGCGATCTCGTTCAGATCATCGGAGGCGAGAAATCCGTGGCGAGAATGGGCACGGCTCCGTCCGCCTCACGTTTCCCGTTTCCCGTTTCCCGTCTAAAAGGGCATCTCGTCATCGCCCAGTCCCAGCATGTGCCCGACCTCGTGAACGACCGTGTCGCGGATCTCCCGAACCGCTTCCCCCCGGGTCCGACAGGCCCGCAGGATCGGGCCGCGAAAGATCGCGATCTGGGCCGGCAGGTGGGAGACGGCCGACTGACGGTGGAAGAAGTCGATCCCCCGAAAGACGCCGAAGAGATCCTCCTCTTCGGGCGTGTCCGTCTCGTCGTAGTCCTCCGGCTCCGGTTCCTCTTCGACGATGACCACGATGTTCTCGAGGTACTTCCGGAAGGCGGCCGGGACCTGGGACAGCGCCTCCTCGACGCACGCGTCGAACTCGCCCGGCGTGATCCGCGCGCTCAACGGCAGAACAGGGAAACGAAGTTCGCGGTGGTCGCCTCCGCGACGGAGGCGAGGCTCGTGTTCTTCACGGACGCGAGCGCCTTCGCGGTCTCGACGACGAATGCCGGCTCACCCGGTTTGCCCCGGTGCGGCACCGGTGCGAGGAAGGGCGTGTCCGTTTCGAGCAGCATCGACTCGAGCGGAAGTCCGGCGGCGGCGGACCGGATGTTGTCGGCGGCACGGAACGTGATCATCCCGGAGAAGGAGATCCGGTACCCCAGGTCGATGGCACGGAGGCCGTAGGCGGCGTCTTCCGTGAAGGAGTGGAACACGCCCGGCCCCTGCCGGCGGGGCTCGCGGGACAGGATGTCCAGCATCTCCTTCCCGCTCTCGCGGTTGTGGAGGATCACGGGCTTGCCGAGCCTCCGGGCGAGACCGAGCATCCATTCGAGAACGGCGATCTGCTTCTCCCGCGGCGAGAGGTCGTAGTGGAAGTCGAGCCCGACCTCTCCGATGGCGGCCACCTTCGGGCTTGCGGCGAGGGCCTCGAGCGCCGGGCCGTCGCGCCCGGGATCGAAGCTCTTCGCCTCGTGGGGATGGACGCCAACCGCAGCGACGACGTCCGGGTGCCGCGCCGCGATGGCGACGGCCTCTCGAGAATCCTCAAGCGTGGTGCCCGGCACCAGGAACCGCGTGACACCGGCCACGCGCGCCCGCTCGAGGAGGACGTCGGCGTTGCCGGCCGGGTTTTTCCCCGGCAGCTGCAGATGGCAGTGGGAATCGGCGAAGAGGGGAAGAGTCATTGGGGAGCCGGGAAACGGGAAACGGGAAACGGGAAACGAACCGGCGGCAGATGCTCTCCCGATTTTCGATTCCCGGCCCGGCGTATCACCTATTTCACCCGGCACCCGGGCGGCACGTCCGGCGCCACTTCGAGCAGCGACGGCTCCCCCGCTTCCCCGACGGTCGCCGCGAGGACCATGCCGTTCGATTCGACGCCCATCAGCTTCGCGGGCTTCAAATTCGCGACGACGACGACGTTTCGGCCGACGAGCGCCTCCGGCTCGTACACCCCCGCGATGCCGGCGACGACCTGGCGCCGCTCGGTCCCGAGATCCACTTGCAGCTGGATCAGCTTGTTCGATTTGGGAACGCGCTCGGCGGAAAGGATTTTCCCCGTCAACAGGCGGATCTTCTGGAACTCCTCGATGCCGATTCGCGTGTCCGACGGCGATGCGGCCGCGGTCTCGACCGGACGCGGGGGCGACGCCGGCGCTGCCGGGGCGGGCGGGTCGGAGGATGGCCGCGGCGCCGGGGCTTTCTCTCGGGGATCGTCTTTCATCGTTTCTCCCTCTCCTTTCAGGTAAGCCGCGATGTCGGCGCGTGGGAAGAGCGCGGGCGCATCGGGCAGCAGAGCGCCCAGCGCCAGACCGCCCCACCGGAGATCATCCGCTCCCGGATCCCGCGCCGGAAGGCCGAGAGTCTCGAAAATCTTCCGCGATGTCGCCGGGATAAACGGCGAGAGAAGAACGGCGGCGAGCCGCACGCCTTCGGCGGCCGCGTAGAGGATCCGCTGCAGCCGCTCCGACGCGCCCTCTTCTTTTCGGATCTTCCACGGCTCCCGGCTCACGACATAGCCGTTGATCTCGGCGAGCAGCTTCCAGACGGCCTCCAGGGCGCGGTGGAACGCGAGCTCGTCCATCGCCTGCCGCCATTCCGTGCGGATCGGCCGGTACGCGGTGTGGACCTCGTTGACCGAGCAGGCGATCGTCGGCGCCGATCCGAACGACTGCCGGCACAGGGCCGCGACGCGGGACACCGTGTTTCCGAGATCGTTTGCGAGG
>DATNMZ010000266.1:0-2389 GCA_035602095.1 Thermoanaerobaculia bacterium | reverse complement strand
AGAGCCCGGAGAAAGAGAGCGCGCCGGCAGCGAGCCCCAGCACTCCGGGCACCCGCCGCCACTTCCCGGCCGTCAGATCCGCGCGCGTCAAGAGCAGGGGAGCCTGCTGCTTTTCCGACAGGAGCTTTCGCGCGAGGCGGTCCTGCGCGAGCCGGACGGCCACCCGGGGAACGAAGGCGACGAGCGAAAGCGCCAGGGCGACCGCCACGCCGATGACGAGGACCGGGCTCAACGGCCAAACGCTCAATGGAAGAACTTCTTCCGGTTTCGGATGTAGTCGGTGAACAGGAACTCGGCGAGGTTGTAGGGGGAGGCGTAGTAGGCCCGGCCGCGGTTGATCTTCGTCAGCTTGTCCACGAAATCCACGAGATAGCTGTCGGTGGCGATCATGAACGTCGTGATCGTGATTCCGTCGCGGCGGCAGGCGTCGGCCTCCTCGAGCGTCCGGTTGACGATCTTGAGATCGAGCCCGAACGGGTTCTTGTAGAGCCGCCCGCGGTCCCAGATTGCCGACGGCTTCCCGTCCGTGATCAGGAAGATCTGCTTGTTCGGGTTCTTCCGATGCACGAGGAGCTTGCGGGCCAGGGCGAGGCCGGCGCGAGTGTTCGTGTGGTACGGGCCGACCATCGTCTTCGAGATTTCCGAAATCGCGACCCGCTTCGCGTCGTCGCCGAAGAGAAGGACGTCGATCGAGTCCTTCGGGTACTTCGACTGGATGAGCTCGACTAAGGCGAGCGCGACCTTCTTCGCCGGAGTGAAGCGGTCCTCTCCGTACAGGATCATCGAGTGGGAGATGTCGATGGCGAGGACCGTGGCGCAGGAGGTCAGATGCTCCTCTTCGTGTACCTCGAAATCCTCGGCCTTCAACGCGATCTCCTCCGCGTCGCGGCGCACGGCGTTTCCAATCGTGCGCACCCCGTCGATGGCCGTCGGGTTGTCGCCGAACTCGTAGGGCCGCGTCTCCGGGAGGAGCTCGCCGCCTCCGCCGGCGCGCGGGATCGCGTGGTATCCCGGGCCGGATTTCGACAGCGAGGTGAAGATCTCTTCGAGGGCCGAGCGGCGGATCCGGCGCTCGCCCGCCGCGGACAGGACGAGCGATCCGCCCCGGTCCTCCACGATCTCGCTCTTCCCGAGCTCCTTGCGGAACGCCTCGAGGTCGATCCCTTCGTCGATCATCCCGCGCTCCTGGAGGTAGCGCATCCATCGGAGGGCCTCTTCCACATCGCCGCCGGTCTGGAGGACGAGCTGCAGGAAGAGCTTCACGAGCTCCTGAAAGGTCAGGAGGCCGCGAAGGAGGTCGATCGGGTAATCGGCGTAGCGGTAGCGCATGGAAGTAGTCGTCAGTTATCAGTTATCAGTTATCAGTTATCAGTTATCAGTCATCAGTTCTGAGCGATCAAATATTCGATCCCGTTCCAACAACTGAGAACTGAGAACTGAAAACTCGTTCATTCAGCGTCCCTTTTTCGAGACTGGCTCCGCCGCGAGCGCTCCGCGCCAGGCGCGGGCGGATTCCAGAATCAGTGTGCGGTCGCTCATCGTGAAGAAGCGGTAGCCGAGCTCCCGGAGCGCCGGGATCTGGTCGGTCCGCGCGAGCATGATGCCGGCGGTCTTCCCGAAGGAGGTTGCCGTGGTAGCGATGCGATTGAGCTCGCGCTGGTACGCCGGATCCCCGTATTTTCCGGGAACTCCGAGCGCTTGGGTGAGGTCGTTCGGGCCGACGAACAGGACGTCGACGCCGTCCACGAGGGAGATCGCCTCGAGGTCGGCCAGCGCTCCGGCGGTCTCGATCTGGGCCACGACCAGAGTCGAGGCGTTCGCCTCCAGGACGAAACGGTCCAGCGGAATCGCCCCGTAGCGGTTCGCGCGCACGCCGGCGAGGCCGCGCTTGCCGAGCGGCGGAAACTTTGCCGACTCCACGCCGAGCCGCACCATGCTGGCGTTTTCGGCCCTCGGAAAGAGGATGCCCGCGGCTCCCGCGTCGAGCGAACGCCCGACCTCCGCTGCCGGGCAGGACGGGACGCGGACGACGGAGGGCAGGCCCGCACCGTCGCAGGCACGGACCATCGATTCGATCGACTCGATCGAGAAGAAACCATGCTCGGCGTCGAGGACGACGAAGTCGAAGTCCGCAAGAGCGAGCACCTCGGGAAGGCCCTGCACCGGCCAGGTCAGGAAGCAGCCGAGGAGCGCCTCGCCGGAGAGAGCGAGAGAACGAAAGTTGTCAGCCATCAGTTTTCAGTTCTCAGTTTTCGTGTGCGTTCTTCCAGATCTTCAGCTTCCGAAAGTCCTGCATCGGTGCGCCTACGCACCTTTTTATTGTCTCGGAACTGAAAACTGACAACTGACAACTGACGACTCTCCTAGTTACTTCTCGCCCGCACCAGAT
>DATNMZ010000265.1:0-3855 GCA_035602095.1 Thermoanaerobaculia bacterium | reverse complement strand
TTCGGAACTGCACGCGCGCCGCGGCGCCGGAGCTCTGCTCCGCCTGCCAGAAACGCAGATCGATCAAGAAGTCCGCCGCGGACTGGTACCGGTCGGCCGGGTCCTTCTCGAGGCAGCGGAAGACGGCCGGCCGGAGCTCGTTCGGGATCTTCTCGGTCTCGGGGAAGGCGCGGGGGTCGTCGCGCAGCACGGCGCCGAGCGTCTCCACGGGAGTGTTTCGCAGGAAAGCACGCCGTCCCGTGAGCATCTCGTAGTAGACGGCGCCCAACGAGAAGACGTCGCTGCGGGAGTCGGAGCTTTTCCCGCGGACCTGCTCGGGCGAGATGTAGCCCGCCGTGCCGACGAGCACACGCCCGCTCGACTGTGCGGCGAACCGCCGCCCCATCTCGGAATTGAGCGGCACTCCCGACGTCGGACGTTCGACTCGGGCGATCCCGAAATCGAGGATCTTGGCCCGGCCGTCGTTGGTCAGAAAGATGTTCTCCGGCTTCACGTCCCGGTGCACGATGCCCGTCGCATGGGCGGCGGCGAGGGCGTCGGCGATCTGGCAGGCGATCTCCGTCGCGCGCTTCTCGGCGAGCGGACCGGTCCGCAGGCGCTCGGCGAGGGTCTCGCCCTGGAGCAGCTCCATGACCGCGTAGGGAACGCCCCGGTGCGAGCCGGTGTCGTGGATGGCGAGGATGTTCGGGTGATTGAGCGCCGCGACCGCGTGAGTTTCCCGCTGAAACCGCGCGAGGGAATGCGCGTCTTCGGCTTCGGCGGCGGCGAGAACCTTGAGCGCGACCTGCCGGCGCAAGCGCGTGTCGCGGGCCCGGTAGACCTCGTCCATCCCCTTCCCGAGGGGCGCCAGGATCTCATAGGGCCCGAGCTGCTCGCCCGGAGAGAGCTGCACGTGCGACAGCATACGTCGGCGGCGCAGCGCCCCCGGGTCCGGCTACACTTTCGCCATGGACGTCTGGCTCCTGCGCCACGCCGCCGCCGAAGACCGCGCCGCCTCGGGCCGTGATGAGGACCGGGCCCTGACGCCCGAGGGACTGCGCCGCGCGGAGGCCGTCGCCCGCGGGCTCGCGGCCCTGGAGCCGGGGATCGCGCGCGTGGTGACTTCTCCCTACCGCCGCGCCCGTCAGACCGCGCAGGCCGCCGCGTCCGCGCTGGGGCTTCCCGGGGAGATCGCCCAGTCGCGCGCTCTGGAGCCGGAGCGCGATCCGGAGGAGATCCTCCTGGAGATTACCCGCGGGGAGGGGGACGCTCTCCTCGTCGGCCACCAGCCCCATCTCGGGGCTCTCCTGGGGATGCTCATCGCCGGTCGCGGCGTGGAGATCGCGATGAAGAAGGCGTCGGTCGCGAGGGTGACGATCGAGGGGCGCTGGTCGGGGACGCTGCGGGCCTATCTGCCGCCCCGGATCCTCGAGGCGCTCGCGGCAAAGAAATAGAGGAACGGTCGGCCGGATCTCCTCCGTTGACCCTCATCGCCGCGCGATAGAATCGCCCTTCGCTTCGCAATAGAGGAGGACGCATGGGGAAGATGGGCCTCGGTTGTCTCGCGCTGGTGGTGCTGCTCGTGATCATCATCGGCGTGTCGGTCGCCGGCACGAACAACCGCCTCGTGACGCTCAGTCAGGAAGTCGACAAGCAATGGGCCCAGGTCGAGAATCAATACCAGCGCCGCGCGGATCTGGTTCCGAACCTCGTCGCGACGGTCCAGGGCGCCGCGCAGTTCGAGAAATCGACGCTGGAAGAGGTGGTTCGGGCGCGAGCCTCCGTCGGACAGGCCCAGGTCACACCCGGAAAGGCACCCGACGATCCGGCCCAGCTCGCCAAGTTCGAGCAGGCGCAGGCCGCTCTCGGCGGCGCGCTGTCTCGTCTCCTGGTCGTCGTCGAGAGGTACCCGGAGCTCAAGGCCAACGCGAACTTCCGCGATCTCCAGGCACAGCTCGAGGGCACGGAGAACCGGATCGCCGTCGAGCGGATGCGGTTCAACGAAACCGCGCAGGCATACAACACGAACCTGCTGAAGTTCCCGACGAACATCACGGGCCGCCTGCTCGGGTTCAAGGCGAAGCCGTACTTCCACGGGACGCCCGGCTCCGAGAAGCCGCCGACGGTGAACTTCAACTTCGGCGCGACCCCCGTTCCGGCCACGGCGCCGGCGCGGTAAGGAGTCCCGTTGCGGTCTCCGGCAGTCGCGGGCGGGCTGTCTTGGCCCGCCCGCGCGGCGGCGGCTCTCGCTCTCGCTCTGACGGCCGTTCTCGCGCCGGCCGCCGGGGCGGCCCCGACGGTCCTTCCGCCGAAGCCGGACCGGTACGTGACGGACCGCGCCGGCGTCCTCGACCCGGCTCGAGCCGAGCAGCTGAACTCGCGGCTCGAGCAGTTCGAGAAGGACACCTCGATCCAGATGCTCGTCTGGATCGACCGTCACATCCCCGAGAACACGACCCTCGAGGAGTTCGCGGTCAACGCGTTCAAGGCATGGGGCGTCGGGCAGGCGAAGTCGAACAACGGCCTCGTGCTCTTCGCATTCATCGACGACCGGAAGCTGCGCATCGAGGTCGGGTACGGCCTCGAGGGGGCGATCCCGGATGCGATCGCCAGCCGCATCCGCGAGGACGAGATCACGCCGCGCTTCAAAGCGGGCGATTACACGGGCGGAGTCGAGGCCGGAATGGCTGCGCTCATGGCCGCGGCGCGCGGGGAATACAAGGGAAGCGGAACGACAGTGGCTGAGCGGCGAAGGGGCAGTCGGAGCGGGGGCGGCGGGTTCAACCTCGGCTGCCTGTGGCCGGCCCTGTTCTTCATCGTCCTGCCGATGCTGCTTCGGCCGCGCCACCGCACATTCGGCGCCCGCGGGTGGCGTTCCGGCGGATGGGGAGGTTTCGGCGGCTTCGGCGGATTTGGCGGCGGCGGCGGCGGATGGAGCGGCGGCGGAGGGGGAGGCGGTTTCTCGGGCGGGGGAGGCTTCTCCGGAGGCGGCGGCTCCTCGGGGAGCTGGTAGAACGATGAAGGTCCGGCACTTCTTTTCGAAGCTCGATTCCGATCGGATCGTCGAGGCGATCGCGCGGGCGGAGTCCGGCACGTCGGGGGAGATTCGGGTGCATGTGACCCGAAGCGAGCCGGAGGACATCGAGGCGCGCGCCCGGGAGCGGTTCGACAAGCTCGGGATGACCCAGACCGAGGAGCGCAACGGCGTGCTCTTCTACATCGCGCCGCGCATCCGGAAGTTCCAGATCCTCGGAGACACCGGCGTTCACGAAAAATGCGGGGACGACTTCTGGAAGGACACCGCCGCGGCCCTGGAGGCCGGGTTTCGGCAGGGGGACTTCACGGGCGGGCTCGTCGCGGGCATCGAGAAGGTTGGCGAGGTCCTGAAGGCCCATTTCCCGCGGGGCGGAGAAGACAAGAACGAGCTGCCGGACGCGATCGACGAGGACTAGGACTTCGCTTTCTTCGAAGGTCTCGACTTGCCAGAACTGTTGAGGGCGGCCGCTTGACGAATGAGCGCCTGGAAGGCGGACTCGTCAACTTCTTCTCCTTCGTGGATGTCGATCGCGCGGCGTGCGTTTCCGTCGAGACTCGAGTTGAAGAGACGGGCCGGATCCTTCAGAGACGCGCCCTTCGAGAAGGTAAGCTTCACGACATTCTTGTAGGATTCGCCAGTGCAGATGATGCCGTCGTGCGACCAAATCGGAGTGCCCATCCACTTCCACTCCTCGACGACGTCCGGGTCTGCTTCCTGGATGAGCTTGCGCATTCTGCTGAGGGTTGCCCCGCGCCAGTCACCGAGTTCGGCGATTCTTTTCGAGATGAGCTCCGATGCTGACTGGCCCTGGCTCGCGCCCGATTTTTTCATGTTTTTTA
>DATNMZ010000264.1:0-6393 GCA_035602095.1 Thermoanaerobaculia bacterium | reverse complement strand
CGGGGCTTGTCCCCGCCCGCGGGCGACCACCTACCACCTACCACCTACGACCTAATACTGCAGTACCTTCCTCGCGGCGTCGAGCACCTTCTCCGTGTTCGGCAGAATGGCGCGCTCCAGGATCCGATTGAAGCCGACGGGCGTGAACGTCGACCCGACGCGCGCGATCGGCGCGTCGAGATACGGGAACAGCCGCTCCTGGATCTGCGAAGCGATCTCGCCGCCGAACCCGCCGTGCACCTTGTCCTCGTGAGCGACGAGAACGCGATTGGTCTTCGCGACCGAGGCTTCGATGGCCGCGTGGTCGAGGGGAACGAGGCTCCGCAGGTCGATGACCTCGACCGACTTTCCTTCCTTCTCGAGGGTCTGCGCGGCCTCGAGGGCGAAATGGACGGGCGTTCCGTACGCCAGGATCGTCAGGTCCGTTCCCTCGCGCCTCCGCCGCGCCTTCCCGAAGGGCACGGCGAACCCCGGCGGGACGTTCGCGCGAGCCATGGGGCTGTTGTAGAGAAACTTGGGCTCGAGAAAGACCGTCAGGCCGCGGGAGCGGACGGAGGTGCGAAGCAGGCCCGCCGCGTCGTCGGCGAACGCCGGATAGACGATTCGAATCCCCGGCAGCGTCGTCAGCCACCCCTCGATGTTCTGCGAGTGGTAGAGCCCGCCCCCGATGTACCCGCCGGACGCCAGCCGAAGCGTGACGTTCGGGACGAACTTGCCGTTGTTCCGCCAGTATTCGTGCGACATCTCGACCATCTGTTCCGCGGCCGGCCAGAAGTAGTCGGCGAACTCCGCGCCTTCGCACACGATCCGGATTTTCTCCGCGAAGCGGGAGAACCCGTCGGACGTGCCGGTGATGAAGTCCTCGGCGATCGGCCCGTTGAAAACCCGTTTGCTCCCGAACTCCTGCTGCATTCCCTTGGTGACGTTGAAGACGCCGCCCTTGTCGCGGTAGGCGACGTCCTGGCCCCAGATGTAGGTGTCCGGGTTGCGGCGAAACTCGACCTTGAGGGTGTCGTTCAACGCCTGCACCAGCGTCTGCGCTTCGCCGGTTCCGTCCGGCACGCCCTCGGGCCATTTCTCCGGGACCCAGGGCTCCGGGGTGACGTACTCGAAGATGGACGCGGGATCCGGCTCGGGCGCCTTTTTCGCGCGATCGGCCGCCTCCTCGTAGGCCTGGTGGTTGTGGGCTTCGATCGCCTCGATCTCGGCGAGCGGCACCAGACCGTTCTCGATCAGCGTCCGGCGAAAGCGGGGGAGCGGGTCGGCCTGACGCGCCGCGGCGAGCTCCTCCGGCGTGCGGTAGAGCTCCTGCCTGTCCGAGTTCGAATGCGAATGGATCCTGACCACCGTCGCATGCACCATCGCGCCGCCGGCCCCGGTCCGGACGTACTCGACCGCCTCCCGCATCGCGCGGAAAGAGGCGAAGACGTCGAGGCCGTCGCAGTGGATGATCTTCAGGTTCGGGAATCCTGCGAAGTTGTCGGAGGAGTAGGCGTTCGCCGTCTGGTCCGATTTCGGCACCGAGATTCCGTATCCGTTGTCCTGCACCACGAACACGACGGGGAGCCGCTCGCGGCTGACGCCGTTGACCGCTTCGTAGAAGTACCCCTCCGAGACCGACGACTCTCCGATGGAGCAGAACACGAGCGCGTCGCTTCCGTACGTCTTGACCGCTCGGGCGAGCCCCGCCGCGTGCTGCCCGTGGTTCGAGACGGCGGACGAGACGTTCTGGATCCCGATCTCGGGTTTTGCGAAGTGGTTGGACATGTGGCGGCCGCCGGAGGCGACGTCGGTCGCCTTGGACATGCCGTTCAAGAGGATCTCCTCGGCGGTGAGTCCCGCCGCGAGGCAGGTCGTCAAGTCCCGGTAGTAGGGGAACAGGTAGTCGCGGCCGGGCCGGAACGTCATTCCGAGGGCCAGTTGGATGGCGTCGTGGCCGGCGCTGGGGGCGTGGTAGCTCCACCCGAGCCCCTGCTTCAAGTAGTTGGGCGCCTTGTCGTCGATCACCCGGCCGAGGTGCAGGATGCCGTACCATCTCTTGAGCTCTTCCCGGGAGACGTCGGTGCGGGAAAGCTCCGAAGTCCGGTCGAGCTCAGCGGTGTGCTCGGTCAAAGGATCCTCCGTTGCCGCGAAAGCGACTATTCTAACGGCGGCCCCGATCAATTCCTTCCTTTTCTTCCGGCGCAACCACCCCTAAAATGAGACAGATGCCCTCCAATCCATTGCGGTCCCCCGCGGCGTCGCGGGAGGAGTCGCTGCGCCGTGAAATGGTCGAACGCTTCGTCCGGCCTCGGGGCGTGGACGACCCGCGCGTGCTTGCGGCGATGCGGGAGATCCCGCGGCATCTCTTCGTTCCCGAAGCCCTGCGCGCCAAGGCCTACGGCGACCACTCTCTTCCGATCGGCTATGGCCAGACGATCTCCCAGCCCTACGTCGTCGGCGTGATGACGCAGCGGCTCGCGCTGGAGCCGGGCCACAAGGTCCTCGAGATCGGCACCGGTTCCGGCTACCAGAGCGCGGTGCTCTCGCGCCTCGCGCGGACGGTCTATTCCTTAGAGCGCATCGACGAGCTCGCCCGCCGCTCCGCCGCGCTCCTGCGCCGGCTCGGCTGCCAGAACGTTTCGGTCAAGGCGTTCGACGGGACCTACGGCTATCCCGCAGCAGCCCCATACGACCGGATTCTGGTGACGGCGGGAGCCGCCGAGGTTCCGGAGCCGCTCTTAGCGCAGCTCGCGGTCGGAGGACGGCTCGTCGTGCCGATCGGCCCGCCGGAGCGGCAGCGGGTGCGCGTTGTCCGGCGCCGCAAGACCGACTTCGCACAGGAGGACGGCGAGATCGTCGTCTTCGTCCCGCTCGTCGGGAAGTTCGGCCGGGCGGGGCTTGCCGGTTGACGTCCCGGGCGCGGCGAGCCGTGGTCTCGGGACGGGTCCAGGGCGTGGGCTTCCGAGCGTTCGCGCAGCGTGCGGCGCGGGAAGCCGGAGTCCGCGGGTGGGTGCGGAACCTTCCCGACGGCAGCGTCGAGACCGCGGTCGAGGGCGAGGAGGCCGCGGTCGGAAAGTACCTGGAGCGCCTCCGGCGGGGCCCACTCGCGGGCAAGGTGACGGCCATGACGGAAGAAGAGCTGCCGCCGCAGGGCTTCCAGACTTTCGAGATCACCGGATGAACGGAAAGGGACGCGGCGTCTACGACCTGCGGGCGCTGATCCGGGACGTGCCGGATTTTCCGAGCCCCGGGATCCTGTTCCGGGACATCACGCCTCTTCTCGCCTGTCCCGAAGCGTTCCGCGCGGCGGTCGGGGCGATGGCCGACCCGTGGCGGGCGAATCCCCCGTCGAAGGTCCTCGGGATCGAGGCGCGCGGCTTCCTGTTCGGCGGCGCCCTGGCGCACGAGCTCTCCGCCGGATTCGTGCCCGTCCGAAAGACCGGCAAGCTCCCCGGGAAAACCGTCCGCGCGAGCTACGGGCTCGAGTACGGAAAGGACACCCTCGAGATGCATTGTGACGGCTGTGCGTCGGGCGAGCGCGTCTTGATCGCCGATGACGTGCTCGCGACCGGGGGAACGGCGGAAGCCGCCGCCCGACTGGCGGAGGAGCTCCAGGCGGACATTCTCGGCTTCTCCTTCTTCATCGAGCTCGCGGCTCTCGCCGGACGGGCTCGTCTTGCTCCTCGCTCGGTCCAATCCGTGCTGGTACTATGAGTGTCGCCCGGCACGATCCCGCCCGCCACCCGAAAGCAGATGATGCCTTCTGAGAAAATCCTGATCGTCGACGATGACGAAGACATACTCCTGATTGTTCAGACGATCCTCGCTTCCGCCGGCTATTCCGCCATGACGGCGCGCAACGGGCGGGAAGGCGTGGACACGGCGATCGAGCTGCGGCCCGACCTGATCCTCCTGGACGTGATGATGCCGGAGCTTTCCGGCTGGGAAGTCTGCACCACCCTGAAGAACGCGCCCGAGACGCGGCAGATCCCGATCGTGATGCTCACGGTCAAGAGCGAGATCCGGGACTTGATTACCGGGATGCAGGTCGGGGCCGACGACTACATCACCAAGCCTTTCACGCGCCGGAAGCTCCTCTCGACGGTCCGCAAGCTGTTGGACGAGCGCGGCGAAGCTCCGCCGGCCTATCTGCCTTCCGAAAACGAGGAGGTCCGCTTCAAGAACCTCCTCTTCGACGGGGTCACGGAGCTGCCGACGGTCCCGATCATCATCGACGCTCTCCGGGACCGGCTGCTCGACAACCGGGACCTCGGCGTCCTTTTCATCGACGTCGAGCAGTACAGCCACATCGAGGAGACCTACGGGTGGGAGGTCTTCGACGCCCTTCTGCGGCACACCGGGAAGGCGCTCCGGCGAATGCTCGGTACCGTCTTCGCGACGGAGGATTTCGTCGCCGTGAACCGCGCCGGGGGATCCGACTTCTACGTGTTCACGTCGATGGAGCCCGGAGAGGACGCGCTCGCGCGGCTTCAGAGGAAGGCGCGGCAGGTCGAGGAATCGCTGCGGGGGGCGCTCGACGAGTCGTTCGGTCCGCGAATCCACAAGCGCATCGGCGTCTTCGTCGGGTACTCGGTCATCCACTCCAACCCGCAGATGCGGGTCGAGCGGCTCGTCTACCGGGCGCTGCGACAGGCGATCGTCATTGCCACGACGAAGGAAGAAGAGCGGCAGTCGAACCTGCGCGAGGTCTTCCAGGACATCCTGCGCAAACGCCGGATTCGCACGGTCTACCAGCCGATCTTCGACCTGAACACGATGGAGCTTCACGGGCACGAGGCCCTGACGCGCGGCCCCCTCGAAACGGCGTTCGAAAGCCCCGAGCTTCTCTTTCAGTTCGCGGGCGATCACGACGCGATCTGGGAGCTCGAGCAGCTCTGCATCGAGTCCGCCGCCTTGCATTACCAGGCGTTGCCCGGCGGGAACCTCTTCCTGAACGTGGAGGCCGACTCCATCACGGCGCTGACGACCCGGCGGGAGACACTGGAGATTCTCCTGCGGCTGAAGCAGCGAGTCGTGATCGAAGTGACGGAGCGATCGGCGATTCGGGACGTCCCGGTCTTTCGAGAGGCGCTCGCCGCGCTCCGGGAGAAGGGCTTCCGGATCGCGATCGACGATGCGGGCTCCGGCTATGCGTCCCTCCAGTCGATCGCCGAGCTGCGGCCGAACTATCTCAAGGTGGCGAACACGCTCGTCACGGGTCTGCACGGAGACACGATCAAACGGGACGTCGTCGAGATGCTCGTCAACCTCGCCCGCCGCATCGACGCCGTCTGCGTCGCGGAGGGCATCGAAACTCCGGAAGACCTGGAGGAATGCCGGCGCCTCGGGATTCCCTATGGGCAGGGGTTCTACCTGGGCGTCCCGGAGGAGATCCCTGCAGCGGGTCCCGCGCGGGACTTTGTTCGAACGAAGTGAAGGGCAAGGAGGCGAGCCAGGCGGGCGGCCCTCGGCCGCTCGAGGAGGGCGGGACGTCCACGGGGCGGTGGGGCCGCGGTTGACGGACCCGACACCGCCCCCGGAGCCGCAACGCCGCCGCGCGGGCCCCATGGCCGCCTCCGGAATCATCGCCCTCCGGACCGGCTTCATCCGCACCTTGCGGAGAGCGCCGAAGCTTCCGCGGCCGTCGTGGGCCGTGAGCGTTTCCCTCTTGCTCGCCGCGGCCGTCCTGGCCGGAGCGGCCGGCCTGCACCGCCGCGCGCTCGACCGGCGCTTCGCGGAGGTGGTGCGCCGCAACGCCGGCGTTCCCGCCGACATCCGGCGCGTCCAGCGCGAGCTCGCCGACTCCGAGGCGGACGAAAAAACGCTGGCGTCGGAGCTCGACGCGCGGCTTCAGTACGCGCGGAGCCTCCGGAGCGAGGCTTTCTTCATCGTCCTCGATGCGGCGAGCCGGCGCCTCCGGTTTCACTACGGCGACCGCGTCGTTCGCGAGGCGCCGGCGGAGCCGGGTCCCGGGCGAACGATCGAGCTCGGAGACCGGCGCTGGAGCTTCGCGCCTCTCTCGGGGGCGTACTCGATCCGCGAAAAGCTCGAGGACGCCGACTGGACGCCGCCGCCCTGGGTCTATGCCATGAACGGGGTGAAGCCGCCGAGCTCGCCTCAACCGATCGAAGGCGGTCTCGGCCGGTACGTGATCGTGCTTTCCGAGGACGCCGTCATCCATTCCCCGCCTCCCCCGGAGAGCCCGCTGAAGGGCGTGAAGCCCGGCTCGTTCCTCGTGCCCGAGGCGGACCTCGCGGCGATCTGGAAGCGGGTCGGCCCGCGCACGCGGGTTTACGTGTTCCAGGAGAGCAGGGGTAAGCGGGAGTGAAATTCCGGCTCGGGTTTCTCGGCGCGTGGGCGCTCTTCGTGATCGCGCTCGGGGCGGGCGCGTTCGTCTGCGTCGCGGAGATC
>DATNMZ010000263.1:0-9122 GCA_035602095.1 Thermoanaerobaculia bacterium | reverse complement strand
TGAAGGAAGCCAAGGACCTGGTCGACGGCGCCCCCGGAACTCTCAAGGAAGGGGCCTCCAAGGAGGAGGCGGCCAACATCAAGAAGAAGTTCGAGGAAGTGGGAGCGAAGGTCGAGATCAAGTAGTGGGGCGGCTTTCCTCCGGGGGGAACGCCCGGTCGCGGGATTCTCGAGCTTCTGGCTCGAGCCGGCCGGCCTGCGCCCCGGGAATAAGCGCTTGTTTCGGTATTTGCCGGCTTGCGCCGGTTTCCGTGGATTTTTTCCATTCTCTTCTGGCGTCCCGTCCTTTCGTACACGCCGGGCCGTGCGCCGGCGAGGAGTCTGAATGACTGAGGCTGCCGTTTTGACCGAAAGAAAGAACTTTTCGAAGATCCGGTCGTTCATGGATCTTCCGAACTTAATCGACGTCCAGCGCCGCTCCTACGAGCGGTTCCTCCAGATGAACCTGCTCCCCGAGGAGCGGGACGAGTCGGGGCTCCAGGCCGTCTTTACGAGCGTGTTTCCGTTCTCCGACTTCCGCGGGGCTTGCGAGCTGCAGTTCGTCAAGTACGCGATCGGGAACTGGGAGTGCAAGTGCGGGCGGTTGAAGGGCCTGGAGCACCTCCGGATGGACTGTCGCTCCTGCGGAGCGCGGATCGTCACGGCCCACCCGCACGAGGAGCAGGTGTCGTGTCCGAACTGCGGCACGCAGAACCCCAACCGGGTGACCCTCTGCGACGTCTGCGGGAACCCCGTCGATCTGCAGATGAAGTATTCCGTCGCGGAATGCCAGGAACGGGGCATGACCTATTCGGTTCCGCTCAAGGTGACGTTCCGGCTCTTCGTCTACGACAAGGACCCCGAGACGGGGGTCAAGACCATGCGGGACGCCAAGGAGGAAGAGGTTTTCTTCGGCGACATTCCGCTCATGACGGAGCACGGAACCTTCGTCATCAACGGCACCGAGCGCGTCATCGTGTCCCAGCTCCACCGCTCGCCGGGAGTGTTCTTCACGAAGGAGTCCGCCCACGGATTCCTCGCGAAAATCATCCCGTACCGCGGTTCCTGGGTCGAGTTCGAGTACGACCAGAAGGGCATCCTGTACGTCCGGATCGACCGCAAGCGGAAGTTTCCGGCGACGATCTTCCTTCGGGCCCTCGGCCTCGAGACGGACGAGTCGATCCTCCGGCAGTTCTACACGCCGATCGCGGCGCGCTTCGAGCGCGGGCGCGCGTACCTGACCATCGGGAAGGACGCCCTGAAGCAGGAGGAGCTCAAGGAGAAGTACGCTCGCGTCAAGCGCGACACGAAGCTCGTTTTCGGCGGGATCAAGCTGACCGCGGACGAACAGAAGGAAATCGCGAAGAAGGGCTCCATTGAACGGTCCGTCGACGACGCGGCCGTCGAGAAGGCCTGCTTCCTCGCGGACGTCGTCGACCTTTCGAGCGGCGAAGTGCTCTTCGAGGCGGGACAGGAGCTCGGGCCCGACGCGATCGAGCAGCTGAAGGAGCGCGGCATCAAGACCGTCGAGCTCTTCTTCCCCGACTGGGACCTGACGGGCGACGTCCTCGTCAACACGATCCGCAAGGACACCCACAAGACGAAGAACGAGGCGATCCTCGAGATCTACCGCCGGCTTCGCCCGGGCGACCCTCCGACTTACGAATCCGCGAAGAACCTCTTCGAGGGCATGTTCTTCGACGCGAAGAAGTACGACTTCTCGCGCGTCGGCCGCTTCAAGTTCAACATCAAGCTCGAAGCGGACTCCTCGGAAGACACCCGGACGCTCACCGCCCAGGACATCTATCGGGTAGTCGGCTATCTCCTGCGGCTGAAGCGGGACGTGGGCCGGACGGACGACATCGATAACCTCGGCAACCGGCGCGTCCGCTCGGTCGGCGAGCTCCTCGAGAACCAGTTCCGGATCGGGCTCGTGCGGATGGAGAGGGCCATCAAGGAAAAGATGTCCGTGCACCAGGACATCGACTCCGCGATGCCGCACGATCTGATCAACAGCAAGCCCGTGATCGCCTCGATCAAGGAGTTCTTCGGGTCCTCCCAGCTCTCGCAGTTCATGGACCAGACGAACCCGCTGTCGGAGGTCACGCACAAGCGCCGCCTGAGCGCCCTCGGACCGGGTGGACTCTCCCGCGAGAGGGCGGGGTTCGAGGTCCGCGACGTGCACCCGACGCACTACGGACGGGTGTGCCCGATCGAGACGCCGGAAGGCCCGAACATCGGGTTGATCTCGTCGCTCTCGTGCTACGCGCGCATCAACGACTTCGGCTTCATCGAGACGCCCTACAAGAGGGTCGAGAAGGGAAGGGTCATCGACCACTTCCAAGTCTCGACCGTCGGCGACACGTCCTTCAAGCTCGCCCAGATCGTCGAGAAGAAGGAGCTCGAGGAGGAGAACGAAAAGGGGAAGCGCGGCCGCAAGCGTCCGGCGGAGGCCGTGCCCTTCGCCTTCTACCTGTCGGCCTGGGAGGAAGAGAATTTCGTCATCGCTCAGGCCAACGCCGAGACGGACGCCGGAGGGCGGATCAAAGAGGACCGCGTCATCGCGCGGTTCAACGGCGAGTTCATTACCGCCGAGCGCGACAAGGTCGACTACAAGGACATCTCGCCGAAGCAGCTCGTCTCGGTCGCGACCGCGCTGATCCCTTTCCTGGAGCATGACGATGCGAACCGGGCACTCATGGGCTCCAACATGCAGCGCCAGGCCGTGCCTCTCCTCAAGGTCGAGGCCCCGCTCGTCGGAACGGGGCTCGAGTCCACGGTCGCCCGCGACTCGGGCGCCGTCGTTCTCGCCAAGCGCGGCGGCATCGTGGACCAGGTCGATTCGGAGCGCATCATCGTGCGCGTCGAAGGGACCGAAGCGGGAGGCAAGGAGTTCGGCGCGGACATCTATCCGCTGACGAAGTTCCGCCGGTCGAACCAGAACACCTGCATCAATCAGAAGCCGATCGTCGAAGAGGGGATGAAGGTCGAGCGGGGGCAGGTCCTCGCCGACGGCCCGTGCACCTCACAGGGTGAGCTCGCCCTCGGGCGGAACATCCTGGTCGCGTTCATGCCCTGGCGCGGATACAACTACGAAGACGCGATCCTCGTCTCCGAGCGTCTCGTGAAGGACGACTTCTTCACTTCGATCCACATCCAGGAGTTCGACATCGAGGCGCGGGACACGAAGCTCGGGCCGGAGGAGATCACCCGGGACATCCCGAACGTCTCCGAGAACGCCCTGCGCGACTTGGACGAGTCCGGGATCATTCGGATCGGAGCGAACGTCAAGCCGGGCGACATCCTCGTCGGGAAGGTGACGCCGAAGGGGGAGACGCAGCTCACGCCGGAAGAGAAGCTCCTCCGGGCGATCTTCGGCGAGAAGGCCGGCGACGTCCGGGACGCCTCCTTGAAGTGCCCTCCGGGGATCGAGGGGACGGTCGTCGACGTCAAGATCTTCTCCCGCAAGGGGACGGAGAAGGACCTGCGCGCCCTCTCCATCGAGCAGGATCAGATCGCGAAGATCGAGAAGAACTCGCGCGACGAGATCCGGATCATCCGCGAGGAAGCCAACAAGAAGATCCGAGACCTCCTGGTCGGCAAGATCTCCAACGAGGAGATGAACGACCGGGATGGCGGCGAGATCGTCAAGCGAGGCGGAAAGTTCACCGCCGAGGCGGTCGCCCGGCTGACGCCGCAGCAGTTGAAGCGCCTGAAGCTGAAGGACGAGGAGATCGCGGACGCGGTCCAGATCATCCTGCGGCGGCAGGACTCGCAGATCGAAGTCTTGAACCGCGTCAACGCGGAGCGAATCGAGCTTCTCCAGAAGGGAGACGAGCTTCCGCCGGGCGTCATCAAGATGGTCAAGGTATACGTCGCCATGAAGCGCAAGTTGTCGGTCGGCGACAAGATGGCCGGACGTCACGGCAACAAGGGCGTCATCTCGCGGATCCTCTCCGAGTCCGACATGCCGTACCTTCCGGATGGAACGCCGATCGACATCGTCTTGAATCCGCTCGGAGTTCCCTCGCGGATGAACGTCGGTCAGATCCTGGAGACGCACCTCGGCTGGGCCGCCAAGACGCTGGGCGTCACGATGGCGACGCCCGTGTTCGACGGCGCCTCCGAAGGAGAGATCAAGAAGCTCTTGAAGGACGCCAACCTGCCCTCGTCGGGCAAGACCGTGCTCTACGACGGTATGACGGGCGAGCCCTTCGAGCAGCAGGTGACGGTCGGCTTCATCTACATGCTGAAGCTGTCGCACTTGGTCGACGACAAGATCCACGCGCGCTCGATCGGGCCGTACTCGCTGATCACGCAGCAGCCGCTCGGCGGAAAGGCGCAGTTCGGTGGCCAGCGTTTCGGAGAGATGGAGGTCTGGGCCCTCGAAGCGTACGGGGCGGCCTACACGCTTCAGGAGCTCTTGACGGTCAAATCCGACGACGTCGAGGGACGGTCGCAGGTGTACGAAGCGATCGTGAAGGGCGAGGTCCCGTCGGATCCAGGCCTGCCGGAATCCTTCAACGTCCTCGTGCGCGAGCTGCAGTCGCTCTGCCTGGACGTGGAGTTGCTGAAACGTTAGACGTCAGGCGTTAAACGTAAGGCGGAGAACCAAAGATGTTTTTTTGCGAGGAAAAGGCGGATGGCGCGGGACGAAGCCTTAGGCTGCGTCTCACGCCTCACGCCTCACGCCTCACGATTCCCGCGCGCGTAGCGCAGGTAAGGAGCGCTTAGTGGAAACGCTCGCTTTCGCCAACAAGCCGACGGCGTTGAAGGACTTCAACTCCATCAAGATCTCTCTCGCTTCGCCGGAGAAGATCCGATCCTGGTCCTACGGTGAGGTGACGAAGCCGGAGACGATCAATTACCGCACGTTCAAGCCCGAACGGGACGGGCTCTTCTGCGCGAAGATTTTCGGCCCGATCACGGACTGGGAGTGCCTGTGCGGCAAGTACAAGCGGATGAAGCACCGGGGCGTCGTCTGCGACAAGTGCGGCGTCGAGGTGACCAAGTCGAAGGTCCGCCGCGAGCGGATGGGCCATATCGAGCTGGCTTCCCCCGTCTCGCACGTCTGGTTCTTCAAGGGGCTTCCTTCCCGCATCGGGCACCTTCTGGACATTTCCCTCCGGGACCTCGAGCGCATCCTCTATTTCGAGTCGTACGTCGTCATCGATCCCGGTGAAACGGAGCTGAAGGAGAAGGAGCTTCTCTCCGAGGAGAGATTCCGCGCTCTTCGCGGGGAGTACGGAGACGTCTTTGTGGCGCGCATGGGCGCCGGGGCGATCAAGGAGCTGCTCCAGCGCGTCGACGTCGACATGCTGTCGGAAGAGCTGCGCATGATCATGAAAACGGAGACGTCGCAGATCAAACGGCAGAAGGCGGCGAAGCGCCTGAAGGTGTGCGACGCATTTCGTCGCTCGGGCCACCGGCCCGACTGGATGATCCTGGACGTGATCCCCGTCATTCCGCCGGAGCTGCGCCCGCTCGTGCCGTTAGACGGCGGCCGCTTCGCGACGTCGGACTTGAACGATCTGTACCGGCGGGTGATCAATCGGAACAACCGCTTGAAGAAGCTGCTCGAGCTGCGCGCGCCGGAGGTCATCGTGCGCAACGAGAAGCGGATGCTCCAGGAGGCGGTGGACGCGCTCTTCGACAACGGCCGGCGAGGCCGCGTGCTGAAGGGCTCGAACAACCGGCCCTTGAAGTCCCTTTCCGATACGCTGAAAGGCAAGCAGGGGCGGTTCCGGCAGAACCTCCTCGGCAAGCGGGTCGACTACTCCGGCCGCTCGGTGGTCGTGGTCGGGCCGGAGCTCAAGCTGCACCAGGCCGGCCTCCCGAAAAAGATGGCCGTCGAGCTCTTCAAGCCCTTCATCTACAACCGGCTCGAGAAGAAGGGTCTCGCGACCACGATCAAGGCCGCCAAGGAGCTCGTCGAGTCGGGCGTCACGGAAGTGTGGGACGCGCTCGAGGAGGTCATCCGGGACCACCCGGTCCTCTTGAACCGCGCGCCGACGCTTCACCGTCTGGGCATTCAGGCGTTCCAGCCGGTGCTCGTCGAGGGCAAGGCCATCAAGATCCATCCGCTCGTCTGCCCGGCGTTCAACGCCGACTTCGACGGCGACCAGATGGCCGTGCACGTGCCGCTGTCGCCGAAGGCGCAGGTCGAGGCGGAGCTGCTCATGCTCTCCTCGAACAACATCCTCTCGCCCGCCTCGGGCCGGCCTCTCGCCGTTCCGTCGCAGGACCTCGTGCTCGGGATCTACTACCTGACCAAGTCCCGGTCGAACACGAAAGGGGAGGGGCGCATCTTCGCCGACTTCGACGAAGTGGTCCTGGCGTATGAGGCCGGCGAGGTCACGACCCACACGCCGATCCGCGTGCGCTACTCGGGCCGGTACATCGACCTGACCACGCAGTACAACGACCAGGACATCTCGCACGCCGAGGTTCAGGACATCGAGCGCACGCTGATCGACACCACGGTCGGCCGCGTGCTCTTCAACCAGGCGCTTCAGGACGTCGTCCCCTTCATCAACGGGAATCTGAAGAAGCGCGGCCTGACGGACTTCGTGAGCTACGTGTATCTGACCTTCGGTGAAGAGATGACGGTGCAGATGCTGGACGACCTGAAGGAGCTCGGCTTCCTCGCCGCGACGCGCGCCGGCATCTCGATCGGCGTCGACGACATGGTCATTCCGCAGAAGAAAGAGGAATTCCTGGCAGGCGCCCGCAAGGAGGTCCTCGAGGTCGAGTCGCAGCGCAGCTCCGGCGTGATCACCGCCGGCGAGCGGCACAACAAGATCATCGACATCTGGCACCGGACGACGGAGAACATCTCGGACGAAATGTTCAAGGAGATGAAGAAGTCGGACCAGGCGGGCCAGGACTTCAACCCGATCTACATCATGGCGGACTCGGGCGCCCGGGGATCGAAAGAGCAGGTCCGGCAGCTCGCCGGCATGCGCGGCCTGATGTCGAAGCCTTCGGGCGAGGTCATCGAGACGCCGATCACCGCGAACTTCCGCGAGGGGCTTTCGGTTCTGCAGTACTTCATCTCGACCCACGGCGCCCGCAAGGGCCTCGCGGATACCGCGTTGAAGACGGCGGACTCCGGCTACCTGACGCGTCGCCTCGTGGACGTGGCGCAGGACGTCATCGTCACCGAGGAGGACTGCGGCACTTCCGACGGGATCACGGTCTCCGCGATCATGGAGGGCGGCGACACGCTGGAGCCGCTCCGGGATCGCATCGTCGGGCGCGTCGCCCAGGAAGACATCTTCGATCCTCTGACGGAAGACAAGCTCGTCTCGTACGGCGCCGAGATCAGCGAGGAGCTCGCCTCGGGAGTCCAGGAGGCCGGTATCGAGCGGGTGAAGATCCGTTCCGTTCTGACCTGCGAGACCAAGCGGGGCGTCTGCCGCCTCTGCTACGGACGCATGCTCGCCTCCGGCAAGATGGTCGAGATCGGCGAAGCGGTCGGTGTGATCGCGGCGCAGTCGATCGGTGAGCCGGGCACCCAGCTGACGATGCGGACGTTCCACTACGGCGGAACGGCATCCCGCGTCACCGAACAGTCGAAGCACGTCGCCAAGAACCCGGGAACGGTGAAGTTCTTGAACGTCGCGACGGTCGAGCGGAAGGACAAGAACCTCGTCGTCGTCAACCGCAACGGCAAGATCATCATCGTCGACAACAAGGGGCGCGAGAAAGAGCGCTACTCGGTGGTGTACGGATCCACGATCAAAGTCTCGGACATGGAAGAGGTCGTCCCCGGACAGGAGCTCGTCGAGTGGGATCCTTTCACCTCGGCCATCCTGACGGAGGTCGGCGGGAAGATCTCCTTCCGCGACATCGTCGACAACGAAAATCTCCGCGAGGAGACGGACCGCGTCACCGGTCTCGCGCAGAAGATCATCGTCGAAACGGTGGGAGCGGAGAAGCGGTCGCCGCAGGTGCTCGTCCAGGGCAAAGGCGGCGAGCGCAAGTATCTCCTGCCGATCGGATCCCACCTGATGGTGGCCGACGGACAGGACGTGCACCCCGGCGAAGTGCTGGCGAAGATCCCCCGCGAGACGACCAAGACGAAGGACATCACGGGCGGCCTCCCGCGCATCGTGGAGCTCTTCGAGGCGCGGCGCCCCAAGGACGCGGCGGTCATCACCGAGATCGACGGCACGGTCTCGCACGGTCCAATCACGAAGGGCATGCGGAAAGTCATCATCTCGGGAGACGACGGAGAGACCCGCGAGTATCTGATCCCCCGCTACACGCACGTGAACGTGCAGGAGAGCGAGCGGGTGCGTGCGGGCGATCCTCTGATCGACGGGCCGATCAACCCGCACGACATCCTGGCCATCCTGGGCGAGAAGGAGATGCAGCGGTATCTCGTGGACAAGATCCAGGAGGTCTATCGTTCTCAGAACGTCGCCATCAACGACAAGCACATCGAGGTCATCGTCCGGCAGATGATGCGGAGCGTGAAGATCGAGGAGGTCGGGGACACGGAGTTCTTGATCGACGAGCAGGTGGACCGCTTCCGGTTCGAAGAGGAGAACGAGCGGGTCATCGCGGCGACCGGCCAGCCGGCCCTCGGGCGGCCGCTCCTTCTCGGCATCACGAAGGCGTCCCTTTCGACGGATTCCTTCATCTCGGCGGCGTCCTTCCAGGAGACCACGCGGGTCTTGACCGAGGCGTCGATCTCCGGCAAGGTGGACAGCCTCCGGGGCTTGAAGGAGAACGTCATCGTCGGCCGCCTGATCCCGGCGGGGACCGGCATGGAGTACTACCGCAACGTGGTTCTCGAGCGGGAGGACATCCCGCAGGTCGAGGAGCCGGCGCTCGAGGACTTCCTGACCGATCCGGCGGAGGAGCTCGCCTTAGCGGAAGCGGACGCGGAGGTGGACGCTTCGGACGAAGAGTAGGTCGCGACAGATCAGCGATTTAGCGGTAAGTTGCAACGGGGGCGGAGACGCCCCCGTTTTCATTTTCGGGAGCCAGCTTCGAGCAGCAATCTGCGATCGGGTGATCGGGTGATCGGGTGATCAAAGTGAAGAATCGGGTCATCCGGTGATCGGGTGCCGGAGACTCGCTCGCCATCCCCCCTAGCAAGGTTTCCCTTGTCCCGATCACCCGATCGCAGTTCGC
>DATNMZ010000262.1:0-2027 GCA_035602095.1 Thermoanaerobaculia bacterium | reverse complement strand
GACAGGATCTTTCCGGCGGGTGTCACGACTCCGGCGAGGATCTTGCTGCCTCCGAGATCGATTCCGAGGAGGAGATCGCGAGAGGTCATGGTCAGTTGTCAGTTGTCAGTTGTCGGTTCCAATCGGCGCCGGTCTCCGAATCGATCGAAACTGCCACCTGTGACCTGTCACCTGCCACCTGTCCTGTCACCTATCACCGATCACCTGACCCGCCTCGGGCGGGTCTCGGCAGGCGAGCCTTCGGAATCCGCACGAGCACCGTGTACTGCGGGTCGACCATCTGAACGATCGGCGCGCGCGCGTTCTGGGAGACGAACTCGTAGGCATCCATCTCGGAAAGGCCGGTCTTCTCGCGGATCCACGTGACCATGTCCTTGAACGCCACGCGCGCGGCGTCTTCGAGGGGACGCCCCGCCCCGACGGACATCATCCACTCCGGGTTCTCGATTCTCGGCCAGGGCGTCTCCCGCCCCTTGATGAGGTCGACGGTCAGCGTCACGTTCATGGCGCCTTCGATCGCCGTTCCGATGATCTCTCCGTCTCCCATCGCGTAGTGGCCGTCGCCGAAGGAGAGGAGGGCGCCCGGCACGCGGACGCCGAGGTACACCGTGTTGCCGGCCTTCACTTCCGGGCAATCCATGTTTCCGCCGAAATTGTCGGGGACGACCGTCGATCGGACCTCTCCTCCCGAAGGAGCGACACCCAGGCATCCGAGAAACGGCGCCAGCGGGACTTCCCAGGAGAGCTTCCCGTCCTGGGAGCGCGTCCGGGCGACGCCGCGGACGCGGTCGATCTCGTAGAACCACACGGTCTCGGGCAGATCCGCGCCGAGCACCGCGGTCCGATCCGTTCCGTTCAACGCGCCGAAACCGGGGAAGGATGAGGAGATCGCCACGTCGCGCGCCGGCTCGAGCTTTTCGATTCGGACGACGAGCGTGTCTCCCGGTGCCGCCCCTTCGACGAAAAAGGGGCCGGTCTGCGGGTTGTCGTGTCCGGGCGGAATCACCCGGGTCGGCAGCTGGCCCGGGCGCGTCACGGCGCCGTCGTAACAGTCCTCCGTCCAGCTCACGATTCGCGTGCCGGGGGAAACGCGCCGGATGGCGGGAGCGCCGCCGAAGGTGTAGCGCAGCTCGGAATGGGCGGGCCGGTAGGTCAGGACGGGCGGATCGGGCGCCGCGCCGACGGCGAGGAGGGCGGCGAAAGCGGTGCAGGCCATCGAAAAGGGTCTCATTCCCACCTCCAGATCCGAAAGCGGTAGATCGAACGCGAAGAGTCTACGGCGGACCGATCGGCCGGCACGTTTTTTCCTCGAGCAGGGGAAGGCGGAGCTCAGTGCGCCGGCGTCCCGATGGCGCGGGACAAACCGGATAGGATCGCCGCTCGAAATGAACCCCCCGATGAAGGAATCCCCGTCGAATCATTTCCGCCGCCCTCGCGTCACGGGCGGTTTCATCGCGATCATCGCTTTCAAGTGGCTGAAGGCGATCACCTTCGTGATCCTCGGGATCGCGGCGCTCAAGCTCTCGCGCGCCGCCGCGATGCCCACAGCGGTCGAGATCGCGAAATTTCTGAGCGTTTCGAAGGAGAACGAGCTCGTGCGGAGGGTCGCGGACGTGATTGCGACCGTTACGCCCGGACAGGCGACCGCCGCCGGCGTGGCGTCCATCGTGATCGGCTGCGTCTTCTTCGTGGAGGGCGCGTTCCTGCTGGCCCGCATCTGGTGGTCGACCTATTTCACGATCGTCCTGACGGCGATGGGCGTCCCGCTCGAGATCTACGAGATCGTCCACAAGCCCGACTCGGTCCGGCGGTACCTCCTCCTCGCGATCAACCTGGCGATCCTTCTCTTCCTGTGGGCCCGGCGCAACGAGTTCCACCAGATGGATCCGCAGGAGAAGCCCGCCCGCAAGAGCGCCTAGGCGGGCTGACCGTCGCTTCCGCTCGCTTCGGGACCCGCTGACGCGCCGGCAGGCGGCTCGGCTACAGGCCTCGACCGCCTGCCTGGTCCCTGTGCTCGCTCACGCTCC